>JBBRFR010000583.1:0-1522 GCA_038241485.1 Burkholderiales bacterium | reverse complement strand
GATGGGGTTGTTCTGGCGGCGGCGCATCAAGATGTCGACCACCTGGCGGATCTCGTCGTCGCGGCCAACGATCGGGTCCATCTTGCCGCCGCGGGCCTGCTCGGTCAGGTCGGTGGTGAACTTTTTCAGCGCTTCTTGTTTGCCCATGGCGGCCGGGGCGATGGCGCCGCTGGCTTCGCCGGGCGCTGCACCCGACTCGGTGGCGGCCTGCGCTTCTTCAGGTGAGCCGCCGAGGATCTTGTTGAAGTTTTCGCTCAGGTCGTCGATCTGAATGCGCTCGAACTGCTTGCTGATTGACAGCAGCACGTTGCGCAGGTTCTTGGTCTTGAGCAGGCCGACGATCAGGAAGCCGGTGCGCACCTGGCTGCCACCAAACATCAACGAGCCGTAGACCCAGGCACGCTCCACCGCGTCTTCAACGAAGCTGGAGAGGTCGGTGACGGAAGAAGCCCCGCGCGGCAGGCGGTCGAGCGAGTTTTGCAGGTCGGCGACGAGGTTCGACGCATCGAGCCCATAGTGCTTGGCGATGCGGTGCACATCGGAGTCTTGCGTCTGCAATATCTGGAACAGCCAGTGCTGCAACTCCACATACGGGTTGCCGCGCAGCTTGCAGAACACGGTGGCACCTTCGATGGCCTTGTAGGCCAGCGGGTTGAGCTTGCCGAAGAGGGCGGAGCGACTGATTTCAGCCATGGTGTTTCCTTTCAGGGGCAATAGCGGCTAACGACCCGTTCGCACTGAGCTTGTCGAAGTGCCATCGAGGCGGTGTGCCTGGGCTTCGACAGGCTCAGCCCGAACGGAGTTGTTTGACGGGTGAAGGCGAAGCTCACCGCGGTCGGGGTGGGGCGTTTTGCGGCCAAGCCAGGTGCTGCGGCCCAGTGCGGTATGTCCACCCATGCTCAGGGGGGGCACCTCGCTGCCCTTGAGCACGAGTTGCACGTCCCACAACAAATCAAAGCCCACCAGTTGGCGCATCCAGTCGCGCAGCTCGACCAGCGAAGGCTGGCCGGGCAGGAACTGCTGGTACTGCGCCAGGCTGAGTGGGCCGACGTGCAGGCGGATCTTGTACTGCCGATCCCACACTTTGGCACCCGCCACAGCCGAGACGCCGAGCGGCGCACTGCGGCGTGCGCCTGGGCGGCCCAGGCGGCTGCGGTCAACGGCGCGCAGCGGCATCCAATGGCCCACATAGGGCTCGATGCGAATGGGCACGTTGAAATACTGGCGCAGCACTTTGGCAATGGCCTCGGGGTTGCGCGTGGGCCGAGCAAGATGACCCGCCGCATAACGTTTGGCGGCGTCGGGCACGGAGTCTGCCTTGCGCAGCGGCGCAGGCGCCTGGCCAAACAAGGCGCTCACCCATTTGGCGAACTGGTCGTCGTTGGGCCGATCGGCCTGCACGGCGGGCTGGCTTTGCGCCCAGGCACGGTAGAAGAGCAGCAGCGCGCGGTGGTGAAACACATCGGCAAAGCGCGCGAAGGTCGGGTCGGCGTGGTTGCGCAGGCGGTCGCGCGCGTACTCG
>JBBRFR010000582.1:0-1534 GCA_038241485.1 Burkholderiales bacterium | reverse complement strand
ATGCGCAACTCGTCGAGTCGTTCCGCAACGACGCGGGGTAGCCGCGCCAGCGCACGATCTGCACCCTCGGCCGGCTGGAGTCCGGCGGCGATGTCGACACACTGATCGCCTCGCTGCGCCGCGCCCAGGGCCATGACGGCGCCGGCAGCGAACCGCGTGTGAACCCCCTGGACGGGATGCGTTTCATCGACAGCCGCAGTGCCGGGGACGTCTGGGCGCTGAGTCAACTCTGGCGCACCTTGGGCTTTGACGATTTGGCCGGTGCGTGGCAGCGCTCCAAGGTCGAGCACGACGTCCTGGGCTGCCTGCGCACCATGGTGCTCAACCGTCTATGCGACGCAGGCAGCAAGCTCGGTGTCTTGCGTTGGCTCGACACGGTGGCGTTGCCCACCGGTTTCGGCTTCGCCGAGGAGTTGCCCAAGCACCAACACTTGCTGCGTGCCATGGACGTGTTCGATGACCACAGCGAGGCCATCGGCGAGCGGCTTGCAGGCTTGATGCGCCCGCTGATCGACCAAGACCTCTCGGTCGTGTTCTACGACCTGAGCACCGTGCAGGCCGAAGGCGAATCGGTCGTCACTGACGACGTGCGCGCCTTCGGGCGCGGCAAGTTGGGTCTGCTCGAACGCCAGTTCATGCTGTCGCTGGTGCAGACCGCCGAGGGCTTGCCGATTGCGCACGAGGTGCACCCCGGCAACACGGCCGAGGCCAAGACCGTGCTGCCGATGATCACCTCGCTGCTGAAGCGCTACCCGCTCAAGCGCGTCGTGCTCGTCGCTGATCGGGGGCTGCTCAGCGTGGCCAACCTGGACGGCGCTGGCCGCGCTGCAAGCCTCGCTCAGGGCGCAGGGCCGTGACGTGGCCGTTGAGTACATCCTGGCGGTGCCGGCTTCTCGCTATGGCGACTTCGCCGAGGCGCTCGGCGCGATGGCGGCGCTGCAGCCCAGCGACACCCCGTGGGTGGGCGAGACGCAATGGACAACGCCAGACGGTGTCGCTGGCCCATCGGACGCGACCACTCGTCGACTGGTGGTGGCTCACGAGCCCGAGGCCGCAGCGCGGCGCACACGCCAGCGCCAGGCCTCCATCGACGAGTTGATCGCGCTCGGGCAGCAATGCAGCGGCAAGCTCGATCAGCAGGATGCCGGGAAGCGTGGCAAAGGCAAACCGCTGTCCGACTCCGGCGCCAAGGCGCGCTCCTATCACGCGGTCAGGGACGCCAGCTTGGCTCACGTGGTCAAGGTGGATCTGAAGGCGCAGGTGTTCACCTACACGATCGACGAGGAGCGCCAGCGTTATCTCGAACTGCTCGACGGCAAGCTGCTGCTGGTGACCAACACCGACGCGCCCGCCGCTGAAGTCGTGCAGCGCTACAAGAGCCTGGCCGACATTGCTCGGGTGATCATGGCCGACATCGACTACTTCAAGAAGATCAACGACAGCGTGGGCCACCTGGCCGGCGACGAATGCCTCAAGCTCGTGGCCACCACACTGGCCAGCACGGTGGGCCGCTCGACCGACCTACTGGCGCGCT
>JBBRFR010000581.1:0-1539 GCA_038241485.1 Burkholderiales bacterium | reverse complement strand
CACCAGTTGCGACAAGGCGCCGCGGTAGAGCAGCGACAAGGCCGGGCGGTGCTCGCCACGCTGCCACAGCGCCGCGGCCGCCGCGCCGATGTGTTCGGGCAGGCTCTCGGGGCGAATGTCGAGGTCGCGCACGTGGCTGGGCAGCTTGGCGCCCGAGCCTTTCACCGCCCCGGCGCGCACCCGCACCCAGTGGCGCAGGCCCACGATGAAGAGCGCCACGGCAAGCGCGGCCAGCACCCACACGACCAGGCGGCCGGCGTCGGTCATCCAGCGAGAAAAATCACGCAGCCAGAGCAGGAGCGGGTTGCGTTCGTTCGGCGCTGGCTTCTTCTTCTCGGCGGGTTTGGTTTCCTTAAAGCGCAGGGTCTTCTGTTTTTGGGTGCCAGCCAGATCGGGATTGGCGCGCAGTGTGTCCAGCTCGGCGTCGACCTGCTGGCGTGTCGGGGCGGATGCGGGCTCAGCAGCGCAGGCCGGGCCCGCGAGCAAGGCCAGCAAGAGCACCACGGTCTCACAAGGAACCGCCCGGCCGCCCCAAGTTTTCTTGACCCCCCTGGGGGGCGGGCTGGGCTCGGCCCGGCCCTGGGGGCGCTCAGAACGCACGCCGAAACTCCTGCTCGATGTCCCAGGCTTCGAGCTGCACACGGCGGTTGAGGTACATCGCAAAACCGGCGGCCACGTAGAAGGGTTCGAGCAGTGTCACCACCACGCCGTAGACCGCTGCGGTGCACAGCGTGGCGGCCAGACTGTCGTCGCTGGTGAGCCAGGAGAACACGTCGCCGCGCAGGTCGTCGGGGGCGAACCACAAGGCCATCGACAAGAGGCCCATCGTGAGCGCCGCTTCGACGTTGGCAAAGGCGAAGTGCATGCCGCCGGCGGCACCGCGCTGGCCGCGCAGCAGCTGCGTGCGGCGCTGACGCCGCGCGGCGCCACGCTGGCCTTCGAGCTGGTAGATCGGCTGCGTGAATGAGCGCCACGGTGACGCGCGCCGCCACAGCAGCGTGCTCGGCAGGGCGCTCCACCACACCGCGCGTTGGGCGCCCCACAGGTCGCTGAAGCGCGTGCTCTGCCCAAACGCCGCGCGCGACAGCACAAACAGCACGCTGCGGTCGAGCCAAGGTTTGAGCCAGAAGACGATCAGGCTGGGCAACCACGGGGCGAGCTCCACTGTCGACAAGGCCAGCGCCAGCACCACCACAAACACCGGCCCGCAGCTCATCCACACCGAGCGTGCGTTGGCCTGCAGCAAGCGCACGCCGAGGTCGGCGGCCTCCCACATGGGCCGCGGGCGCAGCTCAACGGCAATGGCATCAACCTGCATGCGCGCTCCCGCTGCCGGTGGGCCGGCCCTGCCAGCCGAGGTAGGCGATCACCAGCGCCCAGCAGGCGGCACCCACGCCGTATTTCACCTCGGGCTGCACCCAACGGGCCGACGACCAGAAGGCCTCGATGGCCGCCGCCACCACCAGCATGCCGATCACGCCGTAGACCACCACGATGGCGTCTCGGGCGGCGTGTTTGAGCGCTTCGAGCCGCGTGCGC
>JBBRFR010000580.1:0-1543 GCA_038241485.1 Burkholderiales bacterium | reverse complement strand
AAGGTGGAGCAGTATTTGAAGTAGATCTGGCGGGCACCTGCAGCCCGCAGCGCGCGCATCGCCGCCAGGCTCTGCGCCACCGCCTCGGCGGCGGGAATGGTGCGCGTCTTGAGCGCGATCACCACCGCATCAGTCGCTGGCAGATCGCCCTCGGGCACACCCAACACCTGCACCGTGGGCATGCCCGCGCGCACCAGCATGCTCGCCACATCGGTGGCGCCGGTGAAGTCGTCTGCGATCACGCCCAAAACCACGCCGGACGTCATGGCTGGGGCTCCCTGGCCGGGGGCAGTGCCAGCCCAGCGAGCGCGGCGAAATACTTCACCACCGCCGAATCGTCTTCACCGCCCAGGCCCATGGCGGCGGTCGAGAGGTACAGCTGGTGGGCGGCGGCCGCCAGCGGCAGCGGGAAACGCATCTGCTGCGCGGCGTCGAGCACGATGCCCAGGTCTTTCACGAAGATGTTCACCGTTGACAACGGGGTGTAGTCGCCGGCCAGAATGTGCGGCACGCGGTTCTCGAACATCCAGCTGTTGCCAGCGGCGTTGGTGATCACTTCGTAGAGCTGGTGCGGGTCGGCACCGGCCTTGATGCCCAGCGCCATCGCTTCGCAGGCAGCGGCGATGTGCACCCCGGCCAGGTGCTGGTTGACCATCTTCACGGTAGAGCCCACTCCAGCGCGGTCGCCCAGCTGGTAGACCTTGCCGGCGAAGCTGTTCAGCAGCGCACCAGCGGCTGCGAACGCTTCGGGCTTGCCCGAGGCCATCACAGTCATCTGGCCATCGGCCGCTTTCTTGGCGCCGCCTGAGACCGGGCCGTCGATCAGCCACAGGCCTTTGGCTTCCAGCCGTTGCTCCCACAGTGGCGGCAAGGCCGGGTCGACCGTGGCCGAGGCAATGACGACGCCGCCAGCTTTGAGCTTTTGCGCAAGCCCATCGGCGCCGAACAGCACGTCTTCGGTTTGCGCGGCATTGACCACCAACACCAGCACCACATCGCAATGCGCGGCCAGCTCGGCCACGCTGCCAGCCCCGTTTCCACCGGCTTCGCGAAAGGCCGTGACCGCTTCCGGACGCGGGTCGAAGCCCCAGGTGGGCACGCCTTGGCGCACGGCGGAGCGGGCGGCGCCCATGCCCATGGAGCCCAGGCCGATCACGCCCAGTGTGGGAGAGGTGTTGGTTGTCATGTTGGTGTACGTGGGGACGCGCGGGTCAGCAGGGCGTCGAGGGTGTGGCGGATGGCGGGGGCGGCGTGTTCGAGCCGAAACGCGGCGTTCTGCATGTGTTCGCGGGCGGCTTGGCGAGCCGCGTCTGCGTCGCCGCGCATCACGCTGTCGGCGATGCGGCGGTGTTCCTGCTGCACCTGCGTCTGGTAGCCGCTGTCCAGCGCCTCGTTGGTGCGGGTGACGTGCATCGCATCGCGCTGGTACTGCTCCAGAAAGCCGATCAGGCGCTCGAAATGCGGGTTGTCGGTGGCGCGCGCGATGCTGCGGTGGAAGCCCAGATCGGCCTGCACACCCTCGGCGCCGTGGGGTGGGCAGGCT
>JBBRFR010000579.1:0-1548 GCA_038241485.1 Burkholderiales bacterium | reverse complement strand
AAAGCCAGCGAGGGTCTTGCTTCCATGGTGGGAGGATTTCTCAGGGAAGAGTTTTCGAATAACATTTTTCGGAAGATGGCCGCGATCGTGGCTTATCGCGCGCTAAGTTCGTTCAAAAATCGAGTGGATCACCGGCGCTACAACGGCGCAGCTTTGCTGGGTTTGCGCGGACTCGTGTTCAAGAGCCACGGTTCGGCTGACGCCTTTGCGTTCGAGCAGGCACTGGCTCGCGCTTATGATGCGGCCCAACATGGAATGCTCGACAACGTGCGCGAGCGCATCGCCCACGCTGCCCCCTTGATCGCTGGCGCCAACACTGCCAGTGAATTCAAGAGCACCCCCACCGTCTGACCCTCCGCCCTTCCAACGCGCCCCGCTGCATGACACGCTTTGCCCGCATCACCGGCACCGGCAGCTCGCTGCCTCCCCGGCGTCTGACCAACCAAGACATGGTGGCGCTTCTCGCCGAGCGCGGCGTGGAAACCAGCGACGACTGGATTGTCGAGCGCACCGGTATCCGGGCGCGCCACTTTGCGGCCGATGGCGTGTTCGTGAGCGATCTGGCTGCCGAGGCTTGCCGCCAAGCCATGAGCGCCGCGCAGGTGGCACCGGCCGAGATCGACCTCATCATCGTCGCCACCTCCACGCCTGACATGGTGTTCCCTTCCTCGGCCGCAATCCTGCAGCACAAGTTGGGCATCGCGGGATGTCCGGTGTTCGATGTGCAAGCGGTGTGCAGCGGGTTCATTTATGCGCTGACGGTGGCCAACGCGCTGATCCAGACTGGCACGGCGAACAAGGCGTTGGTGGTGGGCGCCGAAATTTTCAGCCGCATCCTTGATTTCAACGACCGCACCACCTGCGTGCTGTTTGGCGATGGCGCGGGCGCGGTGGTGCTGGAGGCCAGCGACACGCCTGGCATTCTGGCAACCGATATCCACGCCGACGGCAAGCACACCGGCATTCTTTGCGTGCCAGGGCATGTGGCGGGCGGCTCGGTGCTGGGGGATCCTCTGCTCAAAATGGATGGCCAAGCTGTGTTCAAGCTGGCGGTGGGCGTGTTGGATGAAACCGCGCGCGCGTCGCTCGCCAAGGCCGGGCGCAGTGCAGAAGACATCGACTGGCTGGTGCCCCACCAAGCCAACATCCGCATCATGCAAAGCACCGCGCGCAAGCTCAAGCTGTCGATGGACAAGGTGGTGGTCACGGTGGACCAGCACGGCAATACCTCAGCCGCCTCGATCCCGCTGGCGCTTGACCACGCCGTGCGAGCGGGCCAGATCCAGCGCGGCCAAACCTTGTTGCTCGAAGGCGTGGGCGGCGGCTTTACCTGGGGCTCGGTGCTGCTCGATTTTTGAGCGCTGGGTTCGCACCAAGCCACCTCTCTCACAAACCACACATGATTTCTTTTGCTTTTGTCTTTCCTGGCCAGGGCTCGCAGGCCGTGGGCATGCTGGATGCCTGGGGCGATCACCCGGCTGTTGCGGGCGTGTTGCAGGAAGCATCGGACGCGCTCGGCGAAGATCTCGCCCGCCTGATTCAAGAGGG
>JBBRFR010000578.1:0-1554 GCA_038241485.1 Burkholderiales bacterium | reverse complement strand
TCGCCATCGTCGGCGACGGCGGCTTCATGATGAACTCGCAAGAGATGGAAACCGCCGTGCGCCTGGGCCTGGACCTGACGGTGATCGTGCTGCGCGACAACGCGTTCGGCATGATCAAGTGGAAACAGGCCGAGATGGGCTTCGCCGACTTCGGCATGGACGTTGGCAACCCCGACTTCGTGCGCTACGCCCAGGCCTACGGCGCCCACGGCCACAGGCCGAAGTCAGTGGCCGAATTTGCCGAGTCGCTGGCCGTCACGGGGCGCACGCCGGGTGTGCACCTGATCGACCTGGCCATCGACTACAGCGACAACAACCGCATCCTGAACCAGGAGATCAAGACCCTGAGTGCGCAGGTTTAGCGCGCCGCATGCCTACGTGGGCCGGAGGGCCGGCCTCGGGAATAGGGTTTTCAAACTGCCGGTGCTCCAGCTTGGCCGTTCAAGAAGGGCAGCGCACTCCCGCCCCGTTGGCCAGTGCCAGCAGCTGGGCGCCGATCTGGTCGGCCAGGCGCAGCACAGCACGCCGGTGCGCGGCGGCCAGTGCGGTCAGGTCGCCGAGGGCGCTCTCGTGCACGCTGCTGTGGCACACCAGCGGCTGGGCCTTGCCCACGTCGGCCTGAGCCGACCAGACGCTGTCGAGCCAGACCTCTTTGCCGACGATCGACTCGAAACGTTGCACGTCCACCTTCACCCGCACCGCCTGGGCGCTTGGCAAGGTGCGCACGTCGACCGCAGCGAAGCGCTGCGCAAGGCGCTCGAACAGCGCGGCTCGCAGCTCGGCGCGCAGGGGCGACACCCATTGTTCTTGCTCCAGGATGCGCAGTGTGTCGTCGGGCAGGCGCACCACCCATTGCGGTTGGTCGACAGCCGCCGGCACGCCCACCGGAGCCAGGTCGATTGGCATCGGCGGCAGGCCGGCTTCGCGCGCCGGTGTGGTGCCGGTGGCGAGCAGGCTGTGGTAACGCGGCGCCGGCGTTGAAGCGCAGCCGCTGAGCAGAACGAGTGCCACCAGGCAGAGGAGTGATTTCATGGGGCGATGGCGTTCTTTAGCGTCGTTCGGTGGAGGCCGGAATCTTCGCGTCGTCGGGCTTGCCGCGCAGCAGCGATTCGGGGTGGCGTTGCAGGTAGTCGGTGAGCACGCGCAGCGACTGTGCGGCACGTTGCAGGTCGAGCAGGGTCTGCTCGGCATTGCGTTGGATCGGGGCGCTCGGGTCGAGCAGGTGGCGGTCGGCGCGCGAGAGCGTTTCTTGTACGGATTGCAGCGTGCGCCGCACCTCGGCCAGCGAGGCCTGGGCGTCCGGGCGCAGCTGATCTATCGCTGTGCGCGCTTGGGTGAGCGTGTCGTTGAGGTTGCGGCCGATGTCGTCGAACGGCACCTTGTTGATCTTGGCCACGATCTCGGCGATCTGCGGCTGCACGTCAGACAAGGTGCCGGGCACGGTGGGGATGGCGGGGATGGCGGTTTCGGTGTCGAGCGTGGCGCGCGCCGTGCGGCCGGGGAAGTCGAGCGCCACGTACATCTGGCCGGTGAGCAGGTTGCCGGTGCGGGCTT
>JBBRFR010000577.1:0-1557 GCA_038241485.1 Burkholderiales bacterium | reverse complement strand
CACCCGCGCGCTGTCATCGCTGTTGAACAACAGCGACTGCGCGACCTGGATGCCCGCCACCGGCGAGGGCGTTGGTGGCGGGGGTGTGACGGGCGGCTCCGCGATCCGCAGCGACGAGGCGAAGTCGTTGAAACTCAGGGCGACAAGATTAGGCGTGTCAGCTGTGAGTGTCAGTGAGCGACCACCGTAGTTGCGGTGCTGGAACAGCGTCACTTGGTGGCCCGACTTCACGCGCACCGAGGAGGCGCGGTCGTTCCACTGCGAGCCGATCCAGGCCAAATCGGCGCCGGTACAGAAGGTCTGACCCGTGTAGTTGACGTGCTCGAAGAAGCAGACCGCGTCGGCCGCTGCGGCGGCCACTTGAACTGCCGCCGTCGCCTGCCCGTCTGTCGGGGTCGTCTCACTGCCGCCGCAGGCCGCGAGCGATGCCGCCAGAGCCATGGCACTCAGTCTGAAGATGTTTTGCTGCGCGAGCTCAAGCCGCGCCGATTGCTGCAAGTCTAGTTTCACCACAGTCTCCTTGTTGGGGGTCGATCTTCGGTGAAGACTGCGGCCAGCCGCGTAAGCGCGGACGCAAAGATGTAAGGCATTGCTCGTGATGCCGGCTCGTTGCCCTCTTGCAGGGCCCGCTCCTCAAACGTTGGGAGCCGGCCCGATCATGGGTGACAAGGTGTCGGCGTAGTCGGGTGAGGCCGGCCTGGTTGAAACCGCCACAACCTCTGCAGCGAAGCGCAGCGTGATGCCGAAGCCTCGCCCGTCCAGACCTTGGCTCACCTCCAGCGTGGCCGTGTGCAGCTTGGCAATGCGCGCCACCAGCGACAAGCCGATGCCGCTGCCACGCCCCGGCGTGCCAGGCACGCGGTAGAAGCGGTCGAAGATGCGCTTGTGTTCGGCGGCGGGCACACCCGGGCCGTTGTCGCGCACGCTCAGCACCACAGCCGAGCCGTCTTGCTCTCGGCACACAACCTCGATGCGTGCGCCCGAGCCGGCGTAACGCAACGCGTTGTCGAGCAGGTTGCGCAGCAGCATGCCCACCGCGTCGACGTCGACCCGGGCGTGGCAAGGTTGCGCACGCAATTGCACACGCTGGCCAGCAGTTTGCGCGGTGTTGTCGTAATCGCGCACCACCAGCGACACGATCTCGTGCAGCGCCACCGCAGGCTGCGTGCAAGGGGAGGTGACGGCGTCGAGCCGCGCCAGGTCGAGCAGCTGCTCGGTCAGGCGTGCGCTGCGCTCGATGCCACCGATCAGCGGCGCGAGCGAGTTGTGGCTCTCTGCGAGCGTGGTGGCCGATTGCACCAGCTGCGCCTGCGCCATCAACACCGCCAGGGGCGTGCGCAGCTCGTGCGCGGCATCGGCGAGAAAACGGCGCTCGCCTTGCAGCGCCGATTCCAGCCGCAGCAGCAAGGCGTTGAAGGCTTCGACCAGGGGCTTCACTTCGGTGGGCAGGTCGTCGGCCGGCAGCGGGCCCATGTCGAGTGGCGAGCGATCGTGCAAGGCCGATTGCGCCGCCTGCACCGGCGCGATCGACCAACAAATGATGAACCAGGTGACCAC
>JBBRFR010000576.1:0-1562 GCA_038241485.1 Burkholderiales bacterium | reverse complement strand
GGCCCGCTTCCAGCTGGCTGACTTGATGCTCGACACCTTCCCCTACAACGCCGGCACCACCGCCAGCGATGCGTTGTGGATGGGCCTGCCCATCGTCACCTACTCGGGCCGCAGCTACATCTCGCGCATGGCGGGCAGCTTGCTCACCAACGTCGGGCTGCCAGATCTCGTGACCTTCTCGCTGCAAGACTACGAGCGCCTGGCCGTGCAGCTGGGCAACAACCCGCTGCGCGTGGCCTCGCACAAACGCTACCTCGCCGAGCACGGGCGGCAGTCGAAGCTGTTTGACGTGCCGGGGCTGGTGAAAGACATCGAGCAAGAGTTCGAACGCTTGGCGCTGGAGCTCCGGGGCCGCTGATGCGATACAAGCAAAACTCCGTTCGGGCTGAGCCTGTCGAAGCCGGCGCGTACCTCGGTGCAGGCACTTCGACAAGCTCCCCCCGAACGGCGTGGGTTTGACACATGAGTGCACGCCAAGAGCCCTTCATGGCCCCCGCCGACGGTGCATTGCACAGCGGCGATGCCCTGGTGCAGGCCGTCGTTTGGCTGTGCAAGCACCATGGCCGTGAGCGCTCGGCAGAGTCGCTGCTGGCGGGCACGCCGCTCGAAGGCAGCCTCGGGCCCGACCAGGCGGTGCGTGTCATGCGCGAAGCCGGCTTCAACGCCGGGCTCATTCAACGCAAGATTTCCGACATCCACGCGCTCTTGCTGCCGGCGGTGCTGCTGCTGAAAAACGGCGACGCCGCCATCGTCGTGGCCCGCCACCCGGCGCACAAGGGCGCCGACACCTATGACGTGGTGATGCCCGGCCCCGAGAGCCACAGCTGCAAGGCCACCGAGGCCGAGCTGTCGGGCGAGTACACCGGTTTTGCGTTCGTGGCTTCGCCCAAGCCGCAAGCGCAGGTGAACCCGGCGCACGAAATCATCATCGACCCCAACGCCCACTGGCTGTGGGGCACGCTGCGCCGTTTCACCCCGTACTACCGCTCGGCCCTGCTGGCGGCGGCACTCAGCAACGTGCTGATGCTGGTCAGTGGCCTGGTCACCGCGGTGGTGTTTGACAAGGTGCTGCCGCACCAGGCGTTTGTCACCCTCTGGGCGCTGGCCACCGGCGGCCTGATCGCGCTGGCGTTCGACCTGATCGCACGCCAGTTGCGCACCCACCTCATCGACTCGGCCGGCAAGAAGGCCGACCTCATCATCGGCTCGCTGCTGTTTCGCCAGACGCTGGGCGTGCGCATGGAGCACCGCCCCGAATCGGCCGGCTCCTACGCCCACCACCTGGGGCAGGTGGAGACGGTGCGCGACTTTTTTGCCGGCGCCACCTTGTCGGCGCTGAGCGACTTGCCCTTCATCGTCATCTTCGTGGCCATGACCTTCGTGATCGGCGGGCCGCTGGGCTGGGTGCTGCTCGCGGCCATCCCGCTGATCCTGGGTACGGCTTGGCTGATCCAGTCGTCGCTGCGCCGTTCGATGAGCGCCAACATGGCCCACCAGGCCGACTTGCAAGGCTTGCTCGTCGAGGCCGTTGAAGGGCTCGAAGACCTCAAGGCGGCCGGTGC
>JBBRFR010000575.1:0-1592 GCA_038241485.1 Burkholderiales bacterium | reverse complement strand
GCCCAGAGCGCGGCCGAGAACATCATCAAGTGCGTGCGGCGCTGCGGGCTGGAGGTGGATCAGCTGATGCTCAATCCGCTGGCGTCCAGCCAGGCGATCCTGACCGATGACGAAAAAGAACTCGGCGTGGCGCTGGTCGATATTGGCGCTGGCACCACCGACGTGGCGATCTTCGCCGGTGGCGCGATCCGCCACACCGCGGTGATCCCGATCGCCGGCGACCTGATCACCAGCGACATCGCGATGGCGCTGCGCACGCCCACCAAAGACGCCGAAGACATCAAGGTGGAAAGCGGCTGCGCCAAGCAACTGCTGGCCGACCCCGATCAGCAGGTCGAGGTGCCCGGCCTGGGTGACCGTGCGCCGCGCATGCTCAGCCGCCAGGCGCTGGCGGGTGTGATCGAGCCCCGAGTGGAAGAAATTTTTGCCCTGGTGCAGCAGGTGATTCGCGACTCGGGTTTCGAGGAGGTGCTCTCCTCGGGCATCGTGCTCACCGGCGGCAGCGCGGTGATGCCGGGCATGGTCGAACTGGGTGAAGACATCTTCTTGAAGCCGGTGCGCCGGGGCATCCCGAATTACGCCAGCGCTTTGTCCGACATGGTGGCGCAGCCCCGGGCCGCCACCGTCATGGGCCTGCTGGAAGAAGCCCGGCTGGCGCGCGTGCGTGGCCACAAAGTGGCGCAGAAAGCCGGCGCGATGCAAGGCGCGCTGGAGCGCGTGAAAAACTGGTTTGTGGGGACGTTTTGATGACGCTCCCCTGCCTCGCTCCGCGCGACCCTCTTCAGGGTGCGGCACTGGTGGCTTGTCCTGAGCTTGGCGAAGGGCGCCTCCACGGTGCATTTGGATTCGACCTGCGCATGCGCAGGGGTCTTGCGCTTGGGCTCATGTGTCTGAGATATCGATGGCGCTGGCGGAAGCGATGTTGTACCGGGCCGCCTGGCTGAGGCAATCACAGCAAAGATTTTTGGTTTTGAGGTTTTTTGAATCAACGTCCTGCGGCAGCGGGCAAAACAGGAGAGCAACATGGGCATCGAAATGAGTGAAGTGGAAGAGTTCAACCAAGGCACCCAGATCAAGGTGATCGGCGTTGGCGGTGGCGGGGGCAATGCGGTGGACCACATGATTCGCCGCGCGGTACAGGGCGTGGAATTCATCTGCGCGAACACCGATGCGCAAGCGCTGACACGCAGCGCGGCCCACAAAACCATCCAGCTTGGCGTGAGTGGACTGGGAGCGGGCAGCAAGCCTGAGAAAGGCCGTGAGGCGGCAGAGACCGCGATCGACGAAATCCGCAGCGCCATCGCCGGTGCTCACATGCTGTTCATCACCGCCGGCATGGGCGGCGGCACCGGCACCGGCGCTGCGCCCGTGATTGCGCGCGTGGCCAAGGAAATGGGCATTTTGACGGTGGGCGTGGTGACCAAGCCATTTGATTTCGAGGGCGGCAAGCGGCTGCAAAACGCCGACGCCGGTCTGGCCGAGCTCGAAGCCAACGTCGACTCACTGATCGTGGTGCTGAACGACAAGTTGCTTGAGGTGCTGGGTGACGAGGTGACGCAGGACGAGGCCTTCGCCCACGCCAACGACGTGCT
>JBBRFR010000574.1:0-1598 GCA_038241485.1 Burkholderiales bacterium | reverse complement strand
ACACCTTTGGCGAGATCACCGTGCTGGGCATCGCCGCGGTCGGTGTGCTGGCCATGCTGGACGGCTGGCGCGTGCGCCGCGCGCCGGCCCAGGATGGCAAGCCGTGGTCATTTGCCACCCCCCCGCTGATGCTGCGTGTGGTGGCGAGGGTGATCCTGCCGCTGGCCCTGGCTGTTTCGGCCTACATTTTCTGGCGCGGCCACAACCTGCCGGGTGGTGGTTTCATTGCCGGCCTGATCACCTCGGTGGCGCTGGTGCTTCAGTACCTGGCCCAGGGGCAGTCTGCTGCGCAGGGCATGCTGGGCGGTGACACCGAAACCCGGTTCACACGCTGGATCGGCATCGGCCTGGGTATCGCCGGCCTCACGGGCATCGGAGCGTTCTTCTTCGGCCGCCCGTTCCTCACCAGTGCGTTTGGCCACCCGGTGGTGCCGGTGCTCGGCGAACTGGGCCTGGCCACTGCGGCGGTGTTTGACCTGGGCGTCTACATCACCGTGGTAGGGGCCACCATGCTGATGCTGGCGGTGCTGGGCTCGGTCAGCAAAGAAGCGCCAAGAGGGCATGCCGCATGACACTCGAGTTGCTCGTTGCCACCGGCATCGGCTGGGTTACCGCCTGCGGCGTCTACCTGATGCTGCGCGGGCGCACCTTCCCGGTGGTGCTGGGCCTGACCTTGCTCGGCTACGCGGTCAACGTGTTCATCTTTGCGATGGGCCGGCTGTGGGTCGGCGCGCCGCCGATCCTGCGCGACGGCGCACCGGTCGCCGACCCGTTGCCGCAAGCCCTGGTACTCACGGCCATCGTGATCGGGTTCGCCACCACCGGCTTCATCATCGAGATGGCCTTGCGCAGCCGCCATGAGTCGGGCACCGACCATGTAGACGGCGAGGAGCCTCGCCCATGATGGATTTGCTGCTCAACCACCTGCCGGTGTTGCCGGTGCTGCTGCCCTTGTTCACCGCCGTGCTGCTGCTGCTCATGGGTGATGGCGCGGGCGACCACGGCAGCCCCGCGCTCACACGCGCACGGTTGCTGTCGGCCGCTTCGGCGGCGCTCGGGCTTCTGGTGGCGGTCACGCTCGCCCTGGGCGCTGCCAACGGCGAGCTGCGCGTGTACCGGCTCGGCGAGTGGCCGGCGCCCTACGGCATCGTGCTCGTCGTCGACCGCCTGTCGGCCATGATGGTGCTGCTGGTGCAACTGGTCGCGCTGCCGGTGATCGTCTACGCGGCAGGCGGGTGGGATGCCCATGGCCGTCACTTCCATGCCTTGCTGCAGTTTCAGCTGATGGGCCTCTGCGGGGCGTTTGTCACCGGCGACCTGTTCAACCTCTTTGTGTTCTTCGAAGTGCTGCTGATCGCGTCTTACGTGCTGATGGTGCACGGCCGGGGGCGCGAGCGCTTTCGCTTCGGCGTGCCCTACGTGGTGTTGAACCTGGCGGCATCGGCGCTGTTTCTGATCGGTGTGGCGCTCATCTACGCCACCACCGGCACGCTCAACCTGGCCGACCTGGCATTGCGTGTGCCGCTTGTGCCCGCGCCCGATGCCGCCTTGCTGCAAGCCGGCGCGCTGCTGTTGCTGGTGGTGTTCGGCTTCAAGGC
>JBBRFR010000573.1:0-1600 GCA_038241485.1 Burkholderiales bacterium | reverse complement strand
CGTACTTGAGCGGGTGCAGGTGGCCCGAGGTCTTTTCGTGAAACGCCGCCACGTAGCGCGTGCTGCCAATCAACCGCTGCACCTCAGCGCCCTCGGCCCACTCGCAAGCCACGCCGCGCCGCTGGTGGTCAGCAAACTCGGCGCGCAGCGCGTCGGCCTTGTGGCGCGAATCGGCCACATAGGTGTAGCCGCGTTGCCAGTCGCAATCGATCGCGTGGGCGGCGACGCGTTGCTCAATCAGGTTCACCGCCTGGACCGACATGTCCCAGGCCTGCTGGGAGCGCGCAGCACCCAACTGCTCGTCGAACGGCCCCTGACCGCTGGCAAATCCCACAATGGCCTGGCCGCCGTTTCGCCCGCTGGCGCCACTGCCCACTCGGTCTGCTTCCAGCAACACCACGCTCATGCCGCGCTGCGCCAGTTCCAGAGCAGCGGACAGCCCGGCAAAGCCACCGCCGACCACCAACACGTCGGCCTGCACCGAGCCTTGCAGCGGTGGTTCGGGCACGGGTCGGCTCACGCTGGCTTCGTAGTAACTGCTCTGATTGAGCTGGGTGTCTGAGCCCAGCAAGGCGGTGCCCAGCATCATCACGCTCCCAGCGCGGGCAGGCGCCCCGCGCGCTTGGCCACTTGGCCGCTCAGATAGGTCCAGACGAAGCTGGCGGCGGCGTTGGTGGTGAGCTCGGCGTGGTCGTAGGCCGGCGCGACCTCCACACAATCCATGCCGATGAAATTCAAATCGGCCAGCGACTCCACAAAGGTCAACACCTGCGAACTCGTCATGCCGCCGGGCTCCGGCGTGCCGGTGCCGGGTGCAAACGCCGGGTCGAGGCAATCGATGTCGAGCGTGAGGTAACAGGGCCGCTGCCCGATGCGGGCGCGAATGGCGTCGATCGCCGGCTGCAACCCCGCGCCATCCAGCCCACGCAGCTTGCGCGCGGTGAAGATTTCACCACCTTGGTCGGCCACGTACTCGCGCGCCGAGCGCTCACCGCTGGAGCGAATGCCAATCTGCACCGTGTGCGCGGCACTCACCAAGCCCTCTTGCAGCGCCTCGTAGGTCCAGGTGCCGTGGCCCGAAGGTTCGCCAAAGTGGTCTGGCCAGGTATCGCAATGGGCGTCGAAATGCACCAGCGCCAGCGGCTCGCCGCCACCGAAGCGAGCCTTCGCCGCCCGCAGCAAAGAGAGCGTGACCGAGTGGTCGCCGCCCAGAAAAACCGCGTGGTGCTTGGCCATCAGCGTTGCAGCCTGCGCCTCAATCTGGCGGCGTACTTCGGGCAGCGGCGAAGCGGTGGGCAGGCGCATGACTAGCGCATCGCCCACGTGCGGCAGTGGCGACATATCGAACACCGGATGAATGCCGTCGCACAGCATCAGGCTGGCCGCGCGAATGGCTTGGGGGCCGAAGCGGGCACCGGGTCGGTTGGTCACCACACCATCAAAAGGCACGCCGCAGATGGCAAACGGCTGATCGGCCAGCGGCTCGCAGGCGAGAAAACGGTTGCTGTTGTTCGCGTAAGCAAATTGACCCATGGCCATGGAAACATCCTTGAAAAAGACGGGGAGCAAGGTTTGACGATACCGCCAACACCGACGCCTC
>JBBRFR010000572.1:0-1603 GCA_038241485.1 Burkholderiales bacterium | reverse complement strand
AGCCCCTCGCGCACCCCGGCGGGCGTCGGTGAAGGCCGCCGTGCCCGCAGCTTCGGCCCCCGAGTCTGCGCCCGAACCCACCGTGGCCGAGGCCCCGCCCGCACCCGAACTCGCACCCGAACCCGTGCCACCGGCCGCGCTGGCCGCAGAGGCAGCACCGAGCGCGGCCTCGGGTGCCCCAGCTTTCGAGTGGCCCGTCTCCACCCGCATGCGTTATGTGCTGACCGGGCACTTTCGCGGCGAGGTGCATGGCGACGCGCAAGTCGAGTGGGTGCGAGCCGGCAGCCGCTACCAGGTGCACCTCGATGTGTCGGTCGGCCTGCTGGCCTCACGCCGCATGAGCAGCGATGGCGACATCACCGCCGAAGGCCTGGCACCGCGCCGCTACGACCAAGAGACCAAGTTCGCGTTCAGCGACGCGCAGCGCACCGCAGTGCGCTTCGAGGGCGACCAGGTGTGGCTTGCCAACGGCCAGGTCATCCCGCGCTGGCCGGGGGTGCAAGACACCGTGAGCCAGTTTGTGCAGCTGGCCTGGATGTTCGACTCCCAGCCCGGCCGCTTGCGTGTGGGCCACATGGTCGAGATCCCGCTGGCGATGCCGCGCAAGGTGTCTCAATGGGCCTATGACGTGGTCGCGGAAGAAACGCTCTCCACCCCGTTTGGCGAGGTGCAGGCCTTTCACTTGAAGCCGCGCCGCGAGCCGCGTGCGGGCGGTGACATGACGGTTGACATCTGGATCGCGCCCCAACTGCGCCACCTGCCAGTACGCTTTCGCATTCGCCCCGACCCCGAGGCCTACTTCGACCTGATGCTCGACCGCCGCCCCGAGCTGGCGGCGCCTGATCGCCCTTAACGAACTCGCCAAGGAACCTGCCATGACTTACGACTGCATCCTCACCGAGCTGCGCGGCAAAACCGGCCTCATCACGCTCAACCGCCCCAAGCAACTCAATGCGCTGAACGACACGCTGATGGACGAGCTGGGTGCCGCCTTGAAAGCCTATGACGCCGACGACAACGTGGGTTGCATCGTCATCACCGGCAGCGACAAAGCCTTTGCTGCGGGCGCCGACATCAGCGCGATGGCCGGCTGGGGTTACATGGACGTCTACAAGTCCGACTACATCACGCGCAACTGGGAAACCATCCGATGCATTCGCAAGCCGGTGATTGCCGCGGTGGCGGGTTTTGCACTGGGCGGTGGCTGTGAGCTGGCCATGATGTGCGACTTCATCATCGCCGCCGACACCGCGAAATTTGGCCAACCGGAGATCAAGCTCGGCATCATCCCCGGGGCCGGTGGCACGCAGCGCCTGCCACGCGCCGTGGGCAAGGCCAAGGCCATGGACATGGTGCTCACCGGCCGCATGATGGACGCGGCCGAGGCCGAACGTGCGGGCCTGGTCTCACGCGTGGTGCCGGCGGCCGAGTTGATGGATGTGGTGCTGGCCGCCGCACACACCATCTGCGAGTTCAGTGGCCCGAGCGTGATGATGGCCAAGGAGAGCCTGAACCGCGCCTACGAGTCACCTTTGTCCGAAGGCGTGCTGTTCGAGCGGCGTTTGTTTCACTCGCTGTTTGCGACCGATGACCAGAAAGAAGG
>JBBRFR010000571.1:0-1608 GCA_038241485.1 Burkholderiales bacterium | reverse complement strand
GCCAACACCAGCACGGCCCTGAGCCAGTTGCTCGACACCCTCGACACACAGGCCCATGGACTGGACCTGCTCGCCGAACAGCTGGGCAACCTGCCGGGTGGTGACGCCGTCACCCGCACCACCATCCTCGACCGCATTTCGGCGCTCTACACCGACATCAACCGCCTGCGTGCCGACGCACGCAACCGCCGCAAGGCGCTGGGTGCCACCGAAGCGGCGGCCGAGTTCGGCGCGCAATTCAAGCTCTTCGGCCAGGCGGTGGAGAACGCACTCGAGTTCGCCGACACACCCGACAAGTGCGACGACGCGCTGACTCGCCTGCTGGCGCAGCTCGAAGAGCTAGAAGGCCGCTTCGCCGAGCAAGAAACTTTCCTCACCGACATCGCAAGCAAGCGTGAGGCCGTGTACGAGGCCTTGTCGGCACGCCGCCAGAGCCTGATGGATGCGCGCCAGAGCCGTGCGCAAGCGATGGGCGCGGCGGCAGAGCGCATCCTCGACGGCCTGCCTCGCCGCCTGGCGCAGCTGAGCGATTTGCCGCAGGTGCACAGCTACTTCGCCGCCGATGCCCTGGTGGCCAAGCTGCGCAAGCTGATCGACGACCTGCGTGCGCTTGGCGCCGCAGTCGCCGCCGACGATCTGGCCACGCGCCTGAAGACCGCGCAAGACCAGGCCCTGCGCAGCGTGCGCGACAAGCGCGAGCTGGTGGCCGACGACGGCAGCACGCTGCGCCTGGGCCGCCACGCCTTCACCGTCAACCGCCAGCCGCTGGATCTGACGCTCCTCGTGAAAGACGAGCGCCCCAGCTTTCACCTGACCGGCACCGACTACCACGCGCCCGTCAACGCGCCGCAACTGACGGCGCTCTCGGGTTACTGGCAACAGGCGCTGGTGTCTGAAAGTGCCTCGCTGTCGCGCGCTGAGTACCTGGCCGGGTTGATGCTGCAGGGCAGCCTTGCCAGCGAAGGCGAGTTGCCATGGTCCGATTTGCTCAAGCTCTTGGTTGAAGGCCCGGAGGGCCAGGCCCAGCTGCTGGCCCACACACGCCGCTTCTCCGCCGCACGCTACCAAGAGGGTTACCTGAAAGGTGTGCACGACGACGATGCGGCACGCCTGCTCGCCGCGCTGGCCCGCATGCAGAGTGAGGCCGGCTTGCTGGCCTACGGCCCCACCGAGCGGGCCCTGGCCACGCTGTACTGGCACCACGGGCGTTTTGCCGCCGAGCGCGAGTCGCTGCAGCGGCGTGCGCGTGCGGCCGTGCAGATGCAGCAGCTGTTTGGCACCCGCGATGCGCTGCTGCGCCTGGAGGCCGACACCGCTGCCACGCTGACCGACTTTGCCAACGAGTTCACCCCCGATCTGCTCGCCGCCGGTGCCGACCACAGCGAACAGCTGCAAACGCTGGTGCAACAAAGTGCGGCCTACCTCGTGCGCCAGCTCGCCAGCGAGCGTGGCAGCGAGAGCTGGGTGGTGTCGGGCGCCGGGGAAGACCTGGCCGCCGCACTGAGCCGCGAACTCGATCGTGGTGGGCGCCTGCAAGGCTGGCAACACGACCTCGATGCCGCCACGCCCCCGGAGCGCTGGCGCCTCGCGCGCCAATGGGTGCGCGCT
>JBBRFR010000570.1:0-1628 GCA_038241485.1 Burkholderiales bacterium | reverse complement strand
GGCCACGCTCACGGCAATGCCCAGCGGTTCGAGCTCTTCGTTTTCTTGTGCACCGTGCTGGCGCGCCAGCTCGGCGGCATGGTGCTTGGGCTTGAAGTCGTTGGGGAAGGCCACGCCTTGTTTGCGGATCGCGGCGAGCTTTTCACGGCGTTCGGCGATGAGCTGGTTGTCGTCTTGTTCCATGGCGGGCGGTCTTGTCTTGAGAGGCGAAACGCGAATTGTAGGTGGGTGACACCTAGAATCGTCGCCCCATGAGACATGCAGCCGACCAGCTTTACTTCATTGCCTTGGCGCTGATCAACACGCTGCATGGCTTGTTGCCGTTTTGGCTGCGGCCGGTGCTCTACAAGCTGTGCGGTTTCAACATTGCCCGCAGCGCCACGCTGCAAGGCGGCATCCGCTTTTTTCATGTCGGGCGCCTGAGTGTGGGCGAAGGCTCGCTCATCAACCGCGGTGTGTACCTCGACAACCGCGGCGGCCTCACCATCGGTCGCCAGGTGTCGATCGCCCACGACGTGCGCATCTACACCATGGGCCACGACCCGCACGACCCGGGCTTTGCTACCAAGGCCGCTGCGGTGCAGATCGATGACCACGCGGTGGTGTTTGCCGGCGCGATGATCATGCCCGGCGTGCACCTGGGCGCAGGCTCGGTGGTGATGGCCGGTGCCGTGGTCACCAAAAACGTGCCCCCCGGCCGCATGGTCGGCGGCAACCCGGCGCAAGACATCGGCGAGCGCGGCTGTCAGCCCGCCTACGCGCTGAAGCGCCGTTTTTGGTTTGCCCACTGAACACAGCGTCTTGACCGATCGCATCGCCATCGTCGACCCGGGCTCGTTCATCCTGCCCTACGACTTTCAGCTGGTGAAGGCGCTGGCAGAGGGTGGGCGCGGCGTTGACTTCTACGGCTCGACCACCCGCTACAACGGCGAGTTTCTCGACGCCATGCGCGGCCTGCCGGGTGTGGTGGTGCATGCGCGGGCCGTCTCCAGCAGCGTGGCCAGCCGCTGGCAAGGGGCCGTCGCTTATGTGATGTTGCTCACCACGCTGCTGTGGCATGCGCGCCGCTACGCCGTGGTCAACCTGCAGTTCAGCGGCTTCTGGCCGGCCGAGTGGCTGGTGTTTGCGCTGCTGCGCCGCAAGTTTGTTTTCACCGTGCACAACGCCGTGCCGCATGGTTTTGCGGGTGCGCAGCATGCCCCCACGCTGCGCCTGGCGCGCCTGGCGCGGGCGCTGGTGTTCGTGAGTGAATCCACCCGCGATGACTTCATGCGCCGGTATGGCGAAGCGTTTCGCGCCAAGTCCAGCGTGTTGCAACACGGCTTGCTGCCGGCGGTGCCGCAGGCGGGTGTGGTGCCTTACCGCGCTCAGGCACCGCTGCGCTCGCTGGTGTTTTGGAGCACGGTCAAGCCCTACAAGGGTGTCGAGCTGTTCAGCGAGCTGGCACGGTCTGATGCCATTCGCCGGCGTGGCCTGTCGTTGGCGGTCTACGGCGCCTGGGCGCCCGAGCTGCTGGGCCTGCGCAATGAGCTGGCCGGTCAGGGTGTCTCGATCCACGACGAGTACCTTGACCAGGCCGAGCTGCTGGGCCTGCTGGCCCAGGACGCGGTGTTCCTGCTGCCCTACCA
>JBBRFR010000569.1:0-1645 GCA_038241485.1 Burkholderiales bacterium | reverse complement strand
AGCGCCGCCCCGACCCGTTCGCCCTGAGCAGGGACTGAGCTTGTCGAAGGCCCGTGCGTCGAAGGGCTGGTGAGCGAAGCCACCGTGCGAGCAGGGCTTCGACGGGCTCAGCCCGAACGGGGTTGGGGTATTTGCCCACTCGAAATTCAACAGAGGCTAAAAAACTCTCACCCTCTGAGCGCTTGATCAGCGCATCTTGAAGTCTTCGTAAGTGAACTTGCGCGTCGACGGCGTGCACTGGAAGGGCTTGGGCTCATCCACGGCGAAGGGTTTGTCGCATTCGGCGAAAAACTCGGCCGAATCCGGGTTGCGAAACTCCCTCAAGCGCTCGGCGATGTAGCGGGCGCGCTCGACGTCGCCCTTTTCCGCATAAGCCTTGGCCCAGGCGATCATCAAACGCGTGTCGAGCAGGTAGTGCGGCGCGCGGCGAAACGCCTTCATCGCGGTGGACGGGTGGGTGGCGACGGTGGCTGCCGCATAGTCGGCATGGTGGGCGAAGAACCAGCTCTTCTGGCCCTGCGCAATGCGATAGGACAAGGGCATGTCGTCGTCCGACGAAAAGATGGCCGAGACACGCAGGTAGTCGAACACCGACGCGCCAGTGCCCACGATCAGCGCCAGCGCCGCACCCATCAGAGAGCGGCGCAACCAGGGTGATGCTTCGGCGTCGGTTTCACTCGCCTCCGGCTGGCCATGCCCGAGGCACACGCCCAAAACAAACGCGGTCGGCAACAGGAAGTAGGCGTACCACAGCGGGTACTCCAGCATGCTGTGCACCACCATCATCAACACCATGATGAAGGCGGTGCGCACGGTCAGGCTGTCAGACGGTGATGCCTTGAGGCAGGCCGCAAAGGCTTTCCACAGCGCCCACAAGAGCAAGGCCAGCACCAGCGTGCCGAGCGGCAGGCCGATCTCGACCAGCAGCTGCAGCGGCAGGTTGTGCGTGTGGTCAAAGAACGCCACCGGCCGGCCCGGGAAGGGCGTGAGCGTCCAGGCAAAGTTGAACTCGCCCCAGCCGACGCCGAACCAGGGGTTCTGCCGGATCAGCTCCAGCGTGTTGGCCCAGATGCCGAAGCGTGAGCTGGAGAGGTCAGACTTCTGTAGCTGCGTGCCGCCGGCAAACGATGACTGCGCACCCGCCTGCGCCCACTCGTTCATGCCCAGCCAGCACAGCGCGTAAAGCAGGGGTGCCAGCCAGAGCAGCGCGCGCGAAAAGCGCGACAGGCGTTTGTCGACCACACCCCACAAGGCCAGCAGCACCACACACACGGTGCCGGTGCGCGAGACGGTGAGCACGTCGCCGAAGAGCAGCAGCGCCATCAGCGCGGCGGTGAGCACCCGCGCCCACTTGAGCTGCGGCTCGGTTTGGCGCTTTGCCAGGGTTTCGTGCAACCACACCAGCGCGACCATGGCCCACAGCAGCAAGCTGCTCAGGTGGTTGGCCTGGCGCAGGTTGCCACCGGCACGGCCGGGGGTGGAGGTGCGGGCGATCCAGTCGCCGTCGGCCCAGTCGGGCGCAAACACCTGCACGAGCGCCAAGCCGACGCTGAACACCCCGGCCAACACCGTGGCCACACAAACGGCCTGGACGGCGGCCCGGCTCCACTTACCTCGGGTCGAGACCCCCCCGACAACGACCGCC
>JBBRFR010000568.1:0-1656 GCA_038241485.1 Burkholderiales bacterium | reverse complement strand
GCGATGGTGTTCTGCAAGAACTCGGTGAGCATGGTTCCGTATTCGGGGTGGGTGTAGTTGACGACGCGCAGCGCGGTGCCGGCGGGGCAGGGGTCGAGCAGCTTGGCGATGGTGTGGCCCGAGTTGCGCAGGCCGATCGTCCAGCGCGCATCCAGCAGGCGCGCCAGCGGTGGGCAGAGCACGTCGGTGCGGATGTAAACCGGCTCGTGCCGCTGCCAGGCGGCGGCCACGTCGCCCGCATCGCGCGCGATGGGCAGGCCGAGGTCGTGAAAGATCTCGGCGGTGGTCACGCGGCCCGGGTCTTCGGGCATGCCATGCACCAGCACCGGCACGTCTTCTTGCGCCAGCAGCAGGGCCAGCAGCGTGGTGAGGTTGGGCAGCTTGCGTGCGCCGTTGTAAGAGGGCAGCACCACCGCGGGCTGGCGCGTGGTGATGGGCAGGCAGCGTGCGGTGGCGGCCTGCAGGAAGCCGGCGGTTTCTTGCACTGTCTCGCCCTTGATGCGCATGGCCATGGCGAAGGCGCCGAGTTCGAGGTCGGTCACCTGGCCGTCGAGCACCTGGCTCATCAGGTCGTGCGCCTGCTCGGTGTTGAGCGCGCGGGCGCCTTCTTTGCCGCGGCCGATTTCTTTGATGTAGTGGCTGATGCTCATGGTGTATCCCTGGTTCTGTTTCGCAAGACCCGGGCCAAGGGATGACTCCCTGGCGAGGGCGCGCGATTCTAGGGAGAAGTCATCCTGAGCGGGCCGTCACGCCACGCGTGCCTGTGCACGGATCATGCGCTTCAACTCGGGGATGCAGGAGCCGCAATTGGTGCCGCATTTGAGGCTGCCTTGCAGTTGCGCGAGCTGCTCGTCGGGGCCGCCCTGGCAGGTGTCGAGTGCGGCGTTGATCTCGGGTTCGGCCACGTTGAAACAGGTGCAGACCTGACGCCCGCGCGACTGCACGGCCACCGGCGCGCGTGCGCCAGGCACCAGCAGCAAGCGCCCGTAAGCCTGGGCCGGCAGCTCGTCTTGCAGCAGCGGCTTGATCCACACCTCGGCGCTGATGTCGCCAGCGAGCACGAACCCTTCCAGCTGGGTCTTGTCTCCCACTTGGGCCAGCCGCATGGTGCGGCGTTGGCCGCGGCGTTTGTCGGCGTAGTGCAGCACCTCGGTACCACCCAAGCCCAGAATGCCTTCGATGCGTGCCAGCAGCTCGTCGGGTGCCGCTTCGTAGGCGGCGGCACGAAACAGCACACCGCTGCGCTCGCGCCCGAAAGGCACCACGCTGGCGAAGGCGAAGGCGCTCATCATCGACTTGAGTTGCTCGCGTGCCAGCACAGCTTTGTCGTCAGGCAGCCAGGCCACGCCGAGCAGGCGCCAGGGCAGCTCGGCCTTGAGCACCTTCACGGCCGCATGCTTGAGCTCGGGCTGTTTGGAGGTGGGGCAAAAAGCGGGCGTCGTGAGGGCGTTCACGCCGGTCATGCGCGTGCCGGTGCCGGTGCTGCCTGAGACGAACTCTTCGCCCCAGTGCATGGCGATGAAGGCCTGGGTGGTGGCGACCTGTTCGCTGGCCTGCACCGGCAGCACGATGGACCCGCGGCGCGAGCTGACGTGCACAAGATCACCCGCAGTCAAGCGCATGCGCAGCCTGTCTTGGGGGTTCATGTCGATACTG
>JBBRFR010000567.1:0-1664 GCA_038241485.1 Burkholderiales bacterium | reverse complement strand
ACAACCTGGCGGTGGTGCGGCATGTGAGCGACCAGGTGGGGGTGATGTACCTCGGGCGCCTGGTGGAGCTGGCCGACAAGGCCACGCTCTTCGCGCAGCCCCGGCACCCCTACACACGCATGCTGCTCGATGCCATCCCCGACATTGCGATGAGTGGCCGGGCCCGCACGCCGGTGCAGGGCGAAGTGCCCAACCCGCTCAACCCGCCGAGCGGCTGTTCATTTCACCCACGCTGCCCGCATGCCAACGAGCGCTGCCGGCAGGAGCGGCCGGCTTTGTTGCAGATTCAGGGGGTGCGCGTCGCCTGCCACGCGGTGCAGGAGAAGCGCGTGTGATGTGTCAGCGCGGTGCTGAGGCTGGAGCGGCCGGTGGCGCCGGTAACGTCAACGGGCCCTTCTGTCCACAGCCGGCGAGCAGCATGGCCGCCAACAAAGAGCCTACTGCGCACAGTCTGATGGTCCGCGCCGCTACACTGAATTTCTGTTTTCGCATGCGATGAATCTTACTGGCCATGGCTATTGACCTCGTTCCCACCCCGCTCAGTGACGCCCAGTTTCATGCCTTGACAGGTGCGGTGTTGTCATCTGTAGAGACCACGGTCGATCAATGGTTGCAAGATGATGTGGTCGACATCGACAGCCACCGCACCGGCGGCCTGCTGGAGCTGAGTTTCCCCAACGGCAGCAAGCTGGTGCTCAACACCCAGCCCCCGCTGCACGAGCTGTGGCTGGCCGCACGCTCGGGTGGTTTCCACTACAAGCACGTGAGCGGTCGCTGGCTCGACACCCGCGAAGGGCGAGAGTTCTTCGAGGCGCTGTCGGCCTGTGCGAGTGAACAATCGGGCTTGGCGCTGCGGTTTGTGAGCCCCGGCGCCTGAGCAGACTCAGCGTTTGAAGAGATCGAGGATGCTCCTCTTCTCTTCTTCACTCGGGGCTGCGGGCAGCTTGTCTTCCAGGCCGACGCTGCTCACGCCGTTGCCGTGTGTGAACTCTTCGTAGTACCACTCACCGCCGAGGTTGATCAGCCCCTCGGGTGCTGAAGGTTCTTGCACCGGCTCGCCCTTGAGTGTCTGCGCCATGTAGTCGATCCACACGGGTAGCGACAGGCCGCCGCCGGTTTCGCGGTCACCCAGCTTGCGCGGGTTGTCGTAGCCGATCCAGACGACACCCACCACGTTGCGCTGGTAGCCGGCGAACCAGGCGTCCATCGAGTCGTTGGTGGTGCCGGTCTTGCCGTAGATGTCGGGCCGCTTCAAGGTGCCCTGGGCACGTGCTGCCGTGCCAGAGCGCGTGACCTCTTGCAGCAGGCTGCTCATCACGAAGGCGTTGCGGGCGTCGATGGCGCGCGTGTTGGCGTCAAGCGCCTGCGGCTTGGCCTCGTTCAACGTGCGTCCTTTCGAATCGGTGATGCGGCTGATGAGATAGGGGTTGATCTGATAACCACCGTTGGCAAACACGCCATAAGCCGAGGCCATCTGCAGCGGCGTCACCGCGCCGGCGCCCAAGGCCATGGTCAGGAAAGCCGGGTGCTTGTCGGCGTCAAATCCGAAGCGGGTGATCCACTCCTGCGCGTAGGCCGGCGTGATCGACTGCAGGATGCGAATCGAGATCATGTTCTTTGACTTGGCCAGGGCACGCCGCATCGACATGGGGCCGTCAAACGTG
>JBBRFR010000566.1:0-1691 GCA_038241485.1 Burkholderiales bacterium | reverse complement strand
CATCAGCAATAAGCTCGGGCTGCACGCGCGTGCCTCGGCCAAGCTCACCAAACTGGCGGGTGGCTTTCAAAGCGATGTGTTCATGACACGCAATGCCCGCCGGGTCAACGCCAAGAGCATCATGGGCGTGATGATGCTGGCAGCCGGTGTCGGCAGCGAAGTCGAGATCGAAACCACCGGCCCCGACGAACAGGCGACGATGGACGCCCTGGTGGCACTGATCAACGACAAGTTCGGCGAAAGCGAGTAACCCTCAAGCGCCGGCAACACCCAGGAAGTGCTTGCGGTAGCGCGCAGGCAAGTCGTCAATGCGCATCAGCAGCGGCAAGTCGGCGGTGTTGAAGTCGGGGTCCCAGGCCGGTGCACCCAGCACCTTGGCGCCGCAGCGCAGGTAGCCCTTGATCAATGCGGGGGCTTCGACATCCAGGGTGTGCTCCAGGTCGTCCACCGGCAGCGCCAAACGCGGCGTAACCCGCAACTCGATCGGCGCCAAGTGCGTGTGGCGCAGTTGCTCCCACAGGCTGGCCGCGAAGTGACCACCGTCACGCATGCTCACGCTGGCGCAGCCGATCATGGTGTCAAGTTTGTTGCGCACCATGAACTCGGCCAGCGCGCCCCACAAGGCCATGATGGCGCCGCCTGAGCGCCAAGCCGGGTGCACACAAGAGCGGCCCAGCTCGACCATCGTCCCCCGCAGCGGGCGCAGGCGCGTCAGGTCGAACTCGGTTTCGCTGTAAAGGCCGCCTACACGCTTGGCCGCTGCCGGGGTCAATACACGGTAGGTGCCGATGACCGGGCCAGTCTCACCGCCTTCACCGGGCGCGCGCACCAGCAGGTGTTCGCAAAACGCGTCGAACATGTCGATGTCGTGGCCGGCAGGGGCCCCGTGCGGCACGCTCAGGCGCGCACCCATCTCTTCGGCGAAAACCAGGTGCCTCAGGCGCTGCGCTTCACGAATGTCTCCTTCATCGCGAGCCCAAACCACTTCAAACCGAGGCGCTTCAGCGCGGGCAGGTTCGCCAGCCGCTGAGCGCGGGTGAAGGGACCTCCGGGACGTGTCGGCACGCAGCGCAGAGATCGGCATGGTCGGCAAAGGGAAGTCCCGCATGGCTACTCCTGTGATTCGTGCCCCGATGGTCATCTGCGGCCGTGACGCCGCCATGAAGGGCGCGTGACGTCGCGATGACAGGGGGCGCGGGTCGTTCCCAGGTGCGCGCCAGGGTGGCGCTGCTACGATGACTCGCATGAGTTTTCAGGTCTTTGGTTTGCCGGTTTCTCGGGGCGTGGCCATTGGGCGCGCCGTGCTGGTGGCATCCAGCCGAGTCGACGTGGCGCACTATTTCATCGACGATTCCCAGGTCGACCCTGAAATCGAAAGGCTGCGCGCCGCACGCGACGCGGTTGCCAACGAGCTAAGCACCCTGCAGCGTGACCTGCCCAGCGACGCGCCGGGCGAGTTGTCGGCTTTGCTCGATGTGCACCTGATGCTGCTGCACGACGAAACGCTGATCAGCGCCACCAAACAGTGGATCCAGGAGCGCCACTACAACGCCGAGTGGGCGCTGTCGGCGCAGCTTGAGGTGATCGCGCGGCAGTTCGACGACATGGAAGACGACTACCTGCGCGAGCGCAAGGCCGACCTCGAGCAAGTGGTCGAGCGCTTGTTGCGCGCCATGAGTCGCGGGCCGTCG
>JBBRFR010000565.1:0-1695 GCA_038241485.1 Burkholderiales bacterium | reverse complement strand
GGCCTTGCGCC
This sequence comes from Burkholderiales bacterium, assembly GCA_038241485.1. Classification (GTDB taxonomy): domain Bacteria; phylum Pseudomonadota; class Gammaproteobacteria; order Burkholderiales; family Burkholderiaceae_C; genus Rhizobacter. The sequence goes on along the minus strand of JBBRFR010000565.1, from coordinate 1,684 downwards.
GACTGCCCGGCGTGGGTGTGAAATCGGCTCCGCGAATGGCCTTTCACCTGCTGCAGCATGACCGCGGCGGTGCGCGGGTGCTGGCGGCGGCGCTGACACACGCCTGTGATGCGGTCAAGCATTGCGAACGCTGCCATACGTTCACCGAGGCGCAGTTCTGCAGAACCTGCACCGACGCCAGGCGTGACCAGACGCGCCTGTGCGTGGTGGAAACCCCGGCCGACCAGTCGGCGGTGGAGCGTACCGGGGCCTACAAGGGCCTTTATTTCGTGCTGATGGGCAAGCTCAATCCACTGGACGGCATTGGTCCGCACGACATCGGCCTGGGCAAGTTGTTCGAGCGGGCCGTCGACGGCGTGGTCGAAGAGGTGATTCTGGCGACCAACTTCACGGCCGAAGGCGAGGCCACCGCCCATGTGATCAGCGAGGGCCTGCGCGAACGTGGCCTGCGCATCACCCGCCTGGCGCGGGGTGTGCCGGTGGGCAGCGAACTCGAATACGTGGATCTCGGCACCATTGCCCACGCCTTGGTCGACCGCCGCTGAATCCGGCACAACCAGGGTTGCCACGATGTCCTTCAGCATTGCCCATTGGTGCGTCCTGATCGCGGCGTTGCTGCCTGTGGTTTGTGCCGGTATTGCCAAGTCCGGAGGCTTCGGCAGGCCGGTAAGTGCCGGCGGTTATGACAATCGGGATCCGCGTGCCTGGTTGGGCCGCCAGAGCAACTGGCGCGCCCGCGCCAATGCGGCCCAAGCGAACAGCTTCGAAGCCCTGCCGTTTTTCATCGGTGCGGTGGTGATGGCTCTGCAGCTCGGCGCCGATCCGGGGCGCGTGGATCTGCTCTGCGCAGTCTTCGTGTTGTTGCGTATCGCTTATATCGGCCTTTATGTAGGTGGCCTGGCCACCCTGCGTACGCTGGTCTGGGTGAGCGCAATGGGCGTCAACATTGCCATCTTGTTTGCCGGCTGGCGCTGAGTATTGCGGGTGCGCTTGCCGCCCGATGTGGTTTCCCCGTAAGTACTAACCCGCTCGGGAACTTCCCGATGCGCGAAATCATGCCTTTCGGTAGGCTTGGCGAAAACAATGATGTCGATGGGAGAGGGTGGGGTGAACAATTTTCGGGGTATCCGGCGCACGTTCCTGCTCGGGTCAGTCTTGTCCCTGGCCGGCCTGCCTATGGGCCCGCTTCGGGCCGAAAGCAAGCTGGAAAAATCGAGGGTGATACTGGCTGTCGGCGGCCGGACCCAACTGCAGTACCTTCCGCTGACCATCGCTGAGCGCCTGGGCTACTTCAGCGCCGAAGGGCTTGACATCGAGGTGCTGGACCTGGCGACCGGCCTTCGGTCGCAGCGGGCGGTGCTTGAGGGCGCGGCCGACGTGGCCTGCGGCGGATTCGAAGGCCTGATCGAACACCATGCCAGCCGCAATCAGCCCCAATCCTTCTGTCTGCTGGCGCGCGCGCCCCAGGTCGCGTTCGGTGTATCGACACGGGCCATGCCTGCTTATCGGCGGGTGAGCGACCTCAAGGGGCGCAAGATCGGCATCGTGTCGACCGGTTCAGCGGCCGAACTGCTGATTGCGACGGTCTTGTCGAGCGCCGGCCTGAGGCTGCAGGACGTGAAGCTGGTTGAGACCGGCGGTGTAGGCGCGGCACTGCAAGCGGTACGCGCCGGTCAGGTCGATG
>JBBRFR010000564.1:0-1703 GCA_038241485.1 Burkholderiales bacterium | reverse complement strand
CCCGCGATGTGGATGTCTTGCCCGGCCTGCCAGCTGATGGCCTCGCCGCTGGCGTATTGAATGTCTTGCCCGGCCACCACCGCGAGCCCCGCCTTGGCGGTGATCGCCACGATGGGGTCGGTGGTGTGCGGCAGCTTGCCGTCGCTGGCTTGTGTGTTCTGCTTGCCCGCGTCGGTGAGGGCCGCATCCATGCCTGCCTGGCTCACCATGCCGCTGGCCGCCTGGTGCAGCGCCTTCATCGGCGCGAGCTTGTCGCTCAAGTGGCTCTGGCTGGCCTTGATGGTGCCCACCGCGCTGGCCAGCGCCGTGGTCTGGTGGGTCTGTGCGGCTTTGCTGAAGCTGTCGGCCAAGGTGAGAGCTTGTTTGAGCAAGGCCATGCCGGGGGCGTTGTCGCCCGCCGGGTCAGACGGGTTGGCGCCGTAACTGGTGATCAGCAGCCCTTGCTTGGCGCGGATGGCGCCGTAGGCATCGGTGCGCAGTTCGAAGCCCACTCCTCTGTACGAGCCTCGGGTATTGTCGTTTTGGTGGATTAAAAATCCGAGACCCAGTTGGGTGGCGTGTTGGGTCGTTGCGAGCTGCACTCTGAGTTGCCCCGGCGTGTCATCAAAAACCAGCTGGTTGTGCCCAGGCCCCCCAAATTCTTTGCTCTTCACGCCAGACATCGCGGCCGCATTGTTCTGCGCATTCGCCCCCGGTGTGGCGGGCCCCGGCGCACCGCCGTGCCAGGCCGGGCTGTTGCCACCCGAGCCTGAGCCGATCAGGTTGCCTTGGCCGCTGGGGGTGTGGTCGCTGCTGTGGCTGAAGACGCTGGTGTCGCTGGCGTCACCCTGGCCCGGCTGCCCGCCCGGCGTGCGTGCGAGCCCGCCTTCGCCACGCCCGTTGTAGAGCGCGCCGGTGCAGATGGGGCGGTCGATGTCACCCTCGATGAACTGGATCATCACCTCTTGCCCGATGCGCGGGACGAATTGCTGCCCCATGCCGGCACCGGCCCAGCGCTGGGCCACGCGCACCCAGCAACTACCGCGGTTGTCGGGGCGTGGGTCGGCGTGCGGGCTCGCCTGCCAATGGAACTGCACCTTGATGCGGCCCAGCGCGTCCATGTACAGCTCATCGGCTCCGGTGGGCGTGGTGTTGCCGGCGGGGCCGACCACGAGGGCCGATTGCAGGCCCAGCGCGGTGGGCTTTTGAGCGCAGACTGGCCGCCAGGGGATGGCGCGGCGGCAGGCCTCGAAGCGGTTGGCGTAGCCGGTCTCGGCGGCCTTGGCGGCCAGCTCGGGGTCGTCGGCCAGTGAGGCCAGCAGCTCGGTCATCGGGTCGGGCTTGCTGCTGTTACCAGAGAGATCGGCGAAAAAATCGAAGTTCGCCGGCGCGTTGGCAATGGCATGCGCGATGCGGTCGCTCAGCTCTTTGGGCAGGTTGTTGATGCCCAGGGCATGCACGCTGTGCACGGTGAATTCGAGGTCGGCTTCATCGTGGCCCAGCGCGAAGCCGCTCAGCGCATCGAGCGTGCTTTGTTTGAGGGTGAACCACTGGCCGGCGCGCAAGGAGCGCACCGAGCTGCGGGCGAGCCAGGTCTTGTTGCGGAACTCGTTCGCCTGCTGGCCCAGGGTGGCCAGGTGCTGGAGTTGGTCTGTGGTGCAGGTGCCTGTGTCGGCCGTGGCACCCACCGATTGGTAGCTCTCCAGCCAGCCGGCCATGTCTTG
>JBBRFR010000563.1:0-1712 GCA_038241485.1 Burkholderiales bacterium | reverse complement strand
AGTGCGGGGCCCGCGCCACGGTAAGGAATGTGGGTGATGAAGGTCTTGGTCTTCAGCTTGAAAAGCTCGCCGGCCAGGTGGTGCGAGGTGCCGTTGCCAGCCGAGCCGTAATTCAGCTGGCCGGGGTTCTTGCGCACAAATTCGAGCAGGCCGTTGAGGTCGTTGACGGGCACCTTCTTCGGGTTGACCACGATCACCTGCGGCACGCTGGCGCCGTGCCGCCGGGGGTGCGGTTGATGCGCCGCAGCAGCTCTTGCCACGGTGGCTCGGCCAGGTGGGTGAGGCGGATCAGGTTGTCGGCCGACGGCTCCTGCGCATAAGCCTGCGCCACCGACAGCACCGCCTGCGGGTCGGGGCTGAACTCGCGCGAGAGGCGGTCGAAAAAACCACCTTGCTGGTCGGGCCACGCTGTTGGCTTCGCCGCGCTCGGACCAGAGCCGCCTGCAATCGATCAGCAGGCTGCGCAGTGCGCGGTCGTCGCCAGCACGGCGGGCGGCAGATTTCAAGCCGTCAAGCATGTTGTTGCCCGGTGCTGTGTTCGTGGGCGCGCAGGGCCTTGAGGGCGTTCATTTGCGCCATCAGGTGATCGTGCATCAGCCGCTCGGCGCGGGCAGCATCACGCTGCTCGATGGCAGTGATGAGCACTCGGTGTTCGTGGATCGAGTCTTCGATGCGGCCCGGCCAATTGAGCTGGCGCCCGCGCAGCAGTCGCAAAAACTTGCGCAGCTCGTTGGTGGCGCGGTCGAGCCAGCGGTTGTCGGCGAGCGCCTGCAGCGTGCTGTGGAACTCGTGGTTGGCGCGGTAGTAGCCGTCGACGTCGCGCGCGGCAGCATGCGTTTCCAGCGTTTCATGCAAACGGCGCAAGGTGGCCAGCCCCTCGGGCGTGGCCTTGCTCACCGCCTCAAACGCGCAGCGGCCTTCGAGCAAGGCCATTACCGGGAACAACTCGTCGGCGTCGTCTTCCGACATCTCGGTCACACGGCAACCCTGGCGCGGCACCAGCTGCACCAAGCCTTCGCAGGCCAGCACCTTGAGCGCTTCGCGCAGCGGCGTGCGGCTGATCTGCCACTCGTTGGCGAGCGCCAGCTCGTCAACCCACTGGCCGGGCTCCAGCTGGCGCTCGAACACCATATGGCGCAGCCGCGAAGCCACTTCCTCGTGCAAAGAGGCGGGGCGCAAGGGGGTGGGGTTGACCATGGGCTCAAACTCTAGAATCGGGAATTCATAATTACAAGAGAGTTTGAGCCAAGTTGAGGGCCGATGCGAAGACCCTGCTGCGCACATCATTTCGCTTGCGTTCGCTGGCCCGAGTTCTATGCTTGGTGCACTGCAACAAATGGAGGCGAAGCCCATGGACGACGCCCAAGCGTCTGGCCTCGAAGCGCACGGCACGGTGCTCTACATCGAGGATCAGGAGCTCAATTTCCTGCTGGTCGAGGCCCAACTCGCCGCCACCTTGCCGGGTGTGCTGCTGACCCGTGCCTCGACCGGTGCTGAAGGTGTGGCCCGGGTGCGTGCCGAGCGGCCCGACCTGGTGTTGCTCGACATGCACCTGCCCGACCTCGGCGGCCTGGAGGTGGTGCGGGCGTTGACGCTGGAGATATCAGAAGGCCTGAAGGTCGCCTTGCTGACGGCCGACCAATTGTCGATGGACATCCTGAAGGCGATGAGCCTGGGCGCCTACGAATACTGGGTCAAGCCGATCAGCGCCA
>JBBRFR010000562.1:0-1717 GCA_038241485.1 Burkholderiales bacterium | reverse complement strand
CCCGTCCCACCACCTGAATGTCGTTCAAACGCACCCGCGTGTTGCTCTCGGAGCGAATGGCCGAGGCGACCCACAAGCCGGTGCCCGCAGGCACCGAGTAAGACGCCGAGATGACGCGAACCTCGTCTAGATCTTCCGGCGACACCTGCACCTGCACACCCAGGCTGTGCTCGCGCTGCCACAGGTTGTCGTAGCGCAGCGAACCCTGCAGCCGCGTAGAGGTGGTGTCGGAGCCATGTTTGTTGTTCAGCTCCAGGCTGGCGTGAAAAGGCAGCTGGTCTTCGACCGACAAGTCAACCTCGGTGGTGCCCGGCAGCTTGCCGGGGCGCAACAAGGGCGTCACACGCCGGTCGCCCGAGCGGTTGACGCTGCCGAGCTGGTCGGTCACCCGCTTGAAGTTGGGCACCTCGCCTTCGGCCAGCGCCGGCACCTTGTCGAGAATGTGCCCCTGCGAGTAATACTTGGCGCCTACCACTCGCAAGCGCGACACCGCCGCCTCCACGACCCGCAGCACGACCACGCCGGAGTTGACACGTTGCTCGGGGATATCGACCCGCACCGTGCCGTAACCCGCGTCGCGGTAGGCCGTCTCCAGCGCGGTGCGCGCCGCTTCCACATCGGCCACCACGCGCTTCTCGCCGAGATGCGGGTACACCACACGCTCAACCGCATGGGCCGGCAGCACGGTGTTGCCTTCGACGCGGTACTCAAACACGTCGAAGCGCGCCACCGGCGGGTCGGCATTGGGCTCCGATTGCGCCTCAGCCCGCAGCGTGGTCAGCACCAGCATGAGGCCGGTGAGCACAAGCCAGATCAGTCGCGCGTGAAAACGGTGAGCTTGCATAACAGGAGTCGAAGGCATGAAGCGGGCAAACATCAAATGACGACAGCAAAGGTCGGGCGAGCCGCGACCGCAGCAACGGTCTGACCCAAGCTCACCGATTCTTGCGGCTCAAGATGACAGTTCTTCGAGGGTGCCCGGCTATTGCAGGCCGGGTTGTTGTGGCGCCGATGCAGCCTGCGCCGGCGCAGACATCAACAGCGCTTCCGCACTGGGTGCGATGAAGCGCCATTCCCGATAGGTCTCGGCGGCCTCGCCTGGGCGTGCTCCCGCCACGGCCGACAAGCTGCTGCGCAGCGGCGTGCGGCCCGACAAGCTGTGCACGCCGACGATGCCTCCGTCGGGCAGGCGCATCAGGCCCCACTGCCTATCACCTGTCATCGGGTCGACATAAATCTGGCGCAGAAAACGCCGCACGTTGACGGCGCGGGGGTCGCGCACCAAGTCTTCAAGCTCGCGCGGAAAGCGCATGTCGCTGCCCGGCGCCCTCTGGCCATAGCGCTCGATCGCGGCCTGGAACTGCCGCCCCGCGAACACCAGCTGTTTCTCGTTTTCGCGCCGCTGCACGGTGCTCCACACCACGCTTGCCATGGCCGCCGTCAGCCCCAGCACGCTGATGATGAAAAGCACCCCGAGGTAGGTGAAACCACGCTCGGTGCGAGCCTGCAGCATGGGTGTGCCTAGCTCAGGCCGCCGCTGGCGACATGCCAAACGGTTGTGTGCTCACACGCTCGCGCCCTGCCCCGGCTTTGCCTTGGAGGCGCGTGCCCGCGATGCCAAGCAAGCCCATCACGAAGAGCCACAACACCCCCGGCAGCGGCACCTCCGAGACCGTGTCGTACGCCAGCTTCGCCACCGTCTTGGCGCCGGCGTCGA
>JBBRFR010000561.1:0-1731 GCA_038241485.1 Burkholderiales bacterium | reverse complement strand
TTCCGCGAGCGCGGCCAGGCATTGCGCTACGTAGTCGTCGGCGTATTCGGTGTGCACATCCATGCGCACGATGGCCTCGCCGGTGGCGAGCTTCAAGGCCGCATTGAGCCCAGTCGAGACGATGCGCGCCGGGTTGTCGAGCCATACCAGGCGTGGCTCACGGGCGGCAATGGTTTGCAGCAACTCGCGTGTGCCGTCATCGCTTTGCCCGTCGGCTACCACCAGTTGCAACTGCCAACCCGGCGGCGGCTGCTGGCGCATCACACCCGCACAAAAGTTTTCGATGTAGCGCCGCTCATTGCGGCAAGGCACGATCACCGAGACCAGCTTCATGTGGCGGCCGCCCCGTAGGCGCCGGCCACCGCCACCTCGCGCACCAGCGCGGCCCAGCGTTGCTCGTGTCGCTGCGGGCTGAAGAGTTCACGGCTGCGGGCGATGGCAGCCTGGCCCATCTGCGCACGCGAGTCTGGTGACAACAGCAGCTCGATGAGTGCCGCTGCCAATGCGTTCACATCGCCTGACGGCACCAGCCGGCCGGTCTGCGGCGTGAGGATCTCGCCGGGCCCGGTGGGGCAGTCGAAGGCCACCGCGGGCACGCCCAGCGACTGCGCTTCCAGCAGCGCGATCGGCATGCCTTCATAACGCGACGACAGCACGAACACCGCGGCTTCGCGGTAGTGGCGCTCGATGTCGGCGGTGGGCGCCAACCACTCGACCCGACCCGCCACGCCCAAGGACTGCGCTAAACGCTCATGCTCGCCGCGCAAGGGCCCATCGCCGACGATGCGCAACCGCACCAGCGGCACACGCGCCGCCACCAGCACCCACGCCTTGAGCAGCAGATCAAGGCCCTTTTGCGCCACATGCCGGCCCACGGCCAGCACGAGGGCGTTGTCGGGCAGCGCTGGAACTTCGGCGCGCAACGAGGCGGCGTTGTAGATCACCTGCGTGCGTGGGTTGAGCGCGCGGAATCGCGGCGCATCGGCCTCGGTCAGGCTGACCACCGCGCCGACCTTGGGGTAGAGCCAGCCACGCAACCGCTGCCACAGCGCCGAGCGGGCCGTGAAGTGGTTGTGGTCGCAGCAGATGGTGCGGCTTGCATAACCGCGGTCGAGCGCGAGCACCGAGCACGCGGTGGTCAAGCCGTTGAGCAGCACCACGTCGGGCTGGTAAGTGCGGGTCAGGCGCGACAGCGCACGGCCGATGCGCCACTGCGTGCGCAGCAGGCTCCATGCGCGGCCGATGCGCGAGCTGGCCTCGCCGGTGTCGCTGAACAAACGCCCTTCCACCCCCGTCAGCACCCGCACGCCCGAGTCAAGCGGGTAGCGCACGCTGGCGCGGCGGGTGGACACGCTGCCCACCGCCACCTCCATGCCCTCGCGCGCGAGGTCGCTGGCCAGCGCGCAGACGAAACGCTCCACACCGCCCGCGATGTCGAGGCGGTCGCACAACAAGAGCACGCGAATGGGTCGTTTCATACCGCCCGCTCCTGAAGGAGGACATGCTTCAGCCCACCTCCGTTCGGGCTGAGCCTGTATTTCCGATCGCCCTGAGCTTGCCGAAGGGAGCCAGCGCAGTGCACGGCGCACCCTTCGACAGGCTCAGGGCGAACGGTGGTGGGGCACCTGTTTCTTGCCTACGCCTTGTGGAGCGTCGCGACGAATACACCGCTCAGGGCGAGCGGAGTTTGTCTGAGGTTCGTCGTCTATCAGGACCTGGATTGACATGCAG
>JBBRFR010000560.1:0-1743 GCA_038241485.1 Burkholderiales bacterium | reverse complement strand
ATCCTCGGTTTCGCCGCTCTGACGGTGGTCGGCGACGGTGATGGCCGGGTCGGCATGGGCAAGGGCAAATCCAAGGAAGTGCCGGCTGCCGTGCAGAAGGCGATGGAAGAGTCGCGCCGCAACATGATCAAGGTCACGCTGAAGAACGGCACCATCCATCACAACGAGTCGGGTCACCATGGCGCGGCCCGCGTGATCATGTCGCCCGCTCCGCGCGGCACCGGCATCATCGCCGGCGGCCCGATGCGCGCCGTATTCGAAGTGATGGGCATCACCGACATCGTGGCCAAGAGCCATGGCTCGACCAACCCGTACAACATGGTTCGCGCCACGTTGGACGCGCTGCGGAGCGCCCACACGCCCTCCGACGTGGCGGCCAAGCGCGGCAAGTCGGTCGAAGACATCTTCGCCTGACGCAAGGAGCACCCACATGGCAACCGAACAGAAAACCGTGAAGATCCAGCTGGTTCGCAGCCCGATCGGCACCAAGATCGACCACCGCGCCACCGTGCGCGGTCTGGGCCTGCGCAAGCTCAATAGCGTCAGCGAGCTGCAGGACACGCCGGCAGTGCGCGGCATGATCAACAAGATCGATTACCTGGTCAAGGTTCTTTGAACCGGCCCGGGACTGAAAGCAAGACGATGGAACTCAATGGCATCAAGCCCGCAGCGGGCTCTAAACACGCACGCCGACGTGTCGGTCGCGGCATCGGTTCGGGCCTGGGCAAGACCGCCGGTCGTGGCCACAAGGGTCAGAAATCGCGTGCCGGCGGCTACCACAAGGTGGGCTTCGAAGGCGGCCAGATGCCCCTGCAGCGGCGTCTGCCCAAGCGGGGCTTCAAGTCGCACCTGCTGAAGTACAACGCCCAGGTCACCCTGGCTGCGCTTGAGCAGCTCGGCGCAGCCGAAGTGGACATGATGTCCCTGAAGCAGGCAGGCCTCATTCCCGAGATCGCCAAGGTGGTCAAGGTCATCAAGACGGGCGAGCTGAAGATGGCAGTCAAGCTGACCGGCATCTACGCGACTGCCGGCGCCAGGGCCGCAATTGAAGCTGCCGGTGGCAGCGTCGAAGCGTCCGCCAAAACGGCCTGATCCGCGGATCCATGAACGAAAGAACCAGTGGCTACTAGCGCAGCACAAATTGCAAAGACCGGCAAGTTCGGCGACCTGCGTCGCCGGCTGGTCTTCCTGCTGCTCGCGCTGGTCGTTTACCGGGTCGGCGCGCACATTCCTGTGCCCGGCATCAACCCGGATCAGCTCGCGCAGCTGTTCAAGGGCCAGCAGGGCGGCATCCTCAGCCTGTTCAACATGTTCTCGGGCGGCGCGCTCTCGCGCTTCACCGTGTTCGCGCTGGGCATCATGCCGTACATCTCGGCCTCGATCATCATGCAGTTGCTCACCTACGTCGTGCCGACGTTCGAGCAGCTGAAGAAAGAGGGCGAAGCCGGCCGCCGCAAGACCACGCAGTACACCCGTTACGGCACCCTGGGACTGGCGTTGTTCCAGTCGCTGGGCATCGCGATGGCGCTGGAAGGCTCGGCCGGTCTGGTGCTCAACCCCGGGTTCGGCTTCCGCATGACCGCGGTGGTGAGCCTGACGGCGGGCACCATGTTCCTGATGTGGCTGGGCGAGCAGATCACCGAGCGGGGCCTGGGCAATGGCATCTCGATCCTGATCTTCGCTGGCATTGCTGCAGGCCTGCCTAACGCCATTGGCGGCCTGCTGGAACTGGTTCGCACCGGC
>JBBRFR010000559.1:0-1756 GCA_038241485.1 Burkholderiales bacterium | reverse complement strand
AGATACGGAGCAACTACATGAGCCACTTTCTCGACCGACTCAGCTACTTCTCGAACCCACGCGAAAAATTCTCGGGCGACCACGGCGTCACCAACGGCGAAGATCGCACCTGGGAAGACACCTACCGCAACCGCTGGGCGCACGACAAGATCGTGCGCAGCACCCACGGCGTGAACTGCACGGGCTCGTGCTCGTGGAAGATCTACGTGAAGGGCGGCATCGTCACCTGGGAAACGCAGCAGACCGACTACCCGCGCACCCGCTGGGACATGCCCAACCACGAGCCGCGAGGTTGTGCCCGCGGCGCCAGCTACAGCTGGTACCTGTATTCCGCCAACCGCGTGAAGTACCCGATGGTGCGTGGCCGCCTGCTCAAGCGCTGGCGTGAAGCGCGTGTGGCCCACGACCCCGTGGGGGCGTGGACGAGCATCGTCGAAGACGACGCCGCCCGCCGCGACTACCAGGCCGTGCGCGGCCTCGGCGGCTTCGTGCGCTCGAACTGGGACGAGGTGAACGAGATCGTGGCCGCGGCCAACGTCTACACCATCAAGAAGTACGGGCCTGATCGTGTGATCGGCTTCTCGCCCATCCCGGCCATGAGCATGGTCAGCTACGCCGCCGGTAGCCGCTACCTGAGCCTGATCGGTGGCGTGTGCATGAGCTTCTACGACTGGTATTGCGACCTGCCACCGAGCAGCCCGCAGGTGTGGGGCGAGCAGACCGACGTGCCCGAATCGGCCGATTGGTACAACTCCAGCTTCATCATTGCCTGGGGCTCCAACGTGCCCCAGACGCGCACCCCCGACGCGCACTTTTTCACCGAGGTTCGCTACAAGGGCACCAAGACGGTGGCGGTCACGCCCGACTACTCCGAGGTCGCCAAACTCTCCGACATCTGGATGCACCCCAAGCAGGGCACCGATGCCGCGGTGGCCATGGCCATGGGCCACGTGATCCTCAAAGAGTTTTATTTTGACAAGCGCAGCACGTACTTCGACGACTACGCACGCCGTTACACCGATTTGCCGATGTTGGTGATGCTGAAAGAGCACCAGTTGCCCAGTGGCGAAACGGTGATGGTGCCCGACCGCTACGTGCGCGCCTCCGACTTCAACGGCAAGCTCGGCCAAGCCAACAACCCGGAATGGAAGACCGTCGCCTTCGACGAACTCGGCAAGGTGGTGCTGCCGCACGGCGCCATTGGCTTCCGCTGGGGCCCCGATGGCCGCGCCGATGAAGGCCAGTGGAACCTCCAAGCCAAGGAAGCGCGCCACGGCAACGCGGTCAAGCTCAGGCTCTCGGTGCTCGAAGGCCCGACGGGTGGCACAGAGACCGCCCAGGTCGGCTTCCCGTACTTCGGGGGCATCGAGACCGCCCACTTCACCAAGAACACGCAGACCGATGTGCTGGTGCGCACCGTGCCGGTTCAGCGCATCTCGCTCGGCAAGGCCGGTGAGGAGCGCGAGGCGCTGGTGGCCACCGTGTTCGACCTGCAGGCCGCCAACTACGGCGTGGCCCGTGGCCTGCCCGGTGAACTGGCCGCCACCAGCTACGACGACAACACCCCCTACACACCGGCCTGGCAAGAGCAGATCACGGGCGTGCCGCGCGAGCAGGTCATCACCCTCGCCCGACAGTTCGCCGAGAACGCGGCGAAGACCGAAGGCCGGTCGCTGGTGATCATCGGCGCCGGCATGAACCACTGGTCCCACAGCGACATGAACTACCGCAGCGTCATCAACCTGCTGATGATGTG
>JBBRFR010000558.1:0-1764 GCA_038241485.1 Burkholderiales bacterium | reverse complement strand
GGGCCGCGCCAGTGGTTTGTGCGGCAGCCCCCAGTGCACTCAGTGCCGGGGTGTCGTGGCGCGTCGGGGCTTCGGCCGAGGCGTTCACACGCTCCACGGCGGCTTGCCATGTCGAGGCGTTGGTTTGGGCGTCGGTCGCTGCGGGCGCGGGCTTGTCGCGGCTGTCGCGTGCCACTTGCAGGCGCTCGGTGAGTTCTTGTGTGGCATCGCCGCGCGGGCTCACGCCCGAAGGCGCATCGCCTGGCGTGCGCGGCGCGCCCTTGGCAGCTTGGCCATTGAGTGCCAAGCCCGCACGCTCGCTGACCTGGGCCCGTGCGGTGGCGCGGGTTTCAGCAGGCGCGGCCGGCAGGTTGAGCGCGGCGAGCCATTCGGTCAGCGCGGGGTCAACCACTTCGGTGTCGGCATCCGATGCAGCCTCAGCAGCCGTGGTCGGTTCGTTCTCGGGGCGAGGCTCGGTGGTGCTGGGTTTGGCTTTGTCGGCCTTGGCCTGGCGTTCACCGGGCGGCCGCGCAGGGGCATCGGCACGGCGGGCGGTGGCCTGGGGAGTGGTGGGCTCGTCGGCCGGCTCGGCCGACTGCGGCGGTGGCGAGACCGCCGTGTCGTGCGCCATCGCTTGGCGCTGGCTGAGCATGCGGGCAAAACCGTTGTCGGGCGGCATCGCGCCCTGCATGGGCTGCGGCGGCGGCGCCACTGGGGCGGTGAATGACGAGATGGCAGAGGTCATGGTGAGGCGGGTCCGGCTCGACGGTGGGGGGCGCTCAGACTGCGGGCGACAAGGGGCGCTGCTGCAGCTGGCTCCAGGCGGCACGCGAGGCAAATTCGTCGGTCTGCTTCTGGTCGCGGCGATCGGCCACCTGGCGCAGCTCGTGCAAGCGGCGCTCCAGCAACTTGCGCACCGAAGCGACACGCATCTCCTGGTCGCGCACCGCTTCGCGTGATTGTTCGAGCCGCAGCGCGGCGTGCGCGGCGATTTGCCTTTGCTGATCGATGGCCTGGCCCAAGCGGGCGCTGAAGCCCTGGTAACACTGCAAGATGTCGATCGAGCTCTTGCGGCTGAACTGCTCGCGAAAGCGCCCTTCGTATTCAACGCGGTAGGCCACCAGCTGGTCAGCCTGCGACAGCGCGGCCAGGTGCGCTTCGTTGGCGCGCTGCATGGCGGCCAACGCGTCGTCGCGCTCGCGTTCGGCCTGGCCCAGCAGAGCCATCAGAGGATCGAGAGACGGGTTGCTCATGGTTCAAGTCCTTGAGAAAGGTCAGTTGCTCACCACACTGCGCAGCTCGCGCAGGCTCTGGGGCAAAGAAGCGGGTTTGTGCATGTCTTGCTGCAGCAGCTCGGTCATCTGTGGGTGCAGACGCACGGCGGTGTCGAGCTCGTGGTCGTGGCCGGGCGTGTAGGCGCCAAGCTGGATCAGGTCGCGTGCCTTGTTGTGCTTGGCGTGCAACTGGCGGAAGCGCCGCGCGGCGTCGATGTGCTCTTGCGGGCTCACGTTGTTCATCACCCGCGAGATCGAGCGCTCGATGTCGATGGCCGGGTAGTGGCCGGCTTCGGCCAGCTCGCGTGACAACACGATGTGGCCGTCCAAGATACCGCGCGCCGCGTCGGCAATCGGGTCTTGCTGGTCGTCACCTTCACTCAGCACGGTGTAGAAGGCGGTGATCGAGCCCACGCCATGGATGCCGTTGCCACTGCGCTCCACCAGCTGCGGCAGCTTGGCAAAACAGCTCGGCGGGTAGCCCTTGGTGGCAGGCGGCTCGCCGATGGCC
>JBBRFR010000557.1:0-1789 GCA_038241485.1 Burkholderiales bacterium | reverse complement strand
GCGGTCACGAAGCGGTCGGTGGCGGTCACGAAATCGCCTGCCAGGCGCTGCGAGCTCAGCGCATCGAGACCACCGGCTTGCATCCACTGGCTGCGCTCGGCCTGCCACAAGGCCTGCACCTGCGCGAACTCGCCGCGAACCGCGTCGTCCCATGGCACAAACAAGGGCCGGCTGGCATCGCCATTACGCAGCAGAGCCAGACTTTCGTCGAATTCGGCCACCATCATGGCGATCTGGTCGGGCGGCAGCTGTGCCTGCACCGCGCTGGTCAAGCGCCAGGTCTGCATGCGCATGCGCCCGGCCTCATTGACCGCCGCCGCACCGCCTTCTAGCTGCCAGGTGACCCACAGCGTGAGGCCGATTGACACCAAGGCGAGCAGCAGCAAGCCGGCACCAATGCGCGAAAGTTTTGTGGAAAGGGAGGCGGTGCCACTCATGGACACAGGTTAGCGGGTTTCGGTGGCGGTAAACCGGTTGGGCCTTGGGCCGTTTGTCGCCACTGTCCGCGTCGGCCAGCGGCATGCGTTTCTCGGGGCAGGGCTGCTGGTAGCAACGCAGCAGCGCGTGGTGGTTGCCGTTCACCGTCAGCAGCGTGTAGCTCAGAATGGTGTCGCCCTACGCGCCGGTCCAGCTGGCAGATGACCGCGCCATCAGAGTCAATGCCATTGCAGCGAGGAAGACGCGCAGAGTCGCCGGCCTGGCGAATGTGAATATTCTGCGGTTTGAAATCGCTCAAGCGACGTCAGGCGACAGTTCGCGGATGGCCTGGTAGTGCGTGAGAAACACCCGCCCGCTCAGGCCGTGCAGGAATTTCGTGTCTTTCAGGCGGTCCATCACCGGCCCCTTGACCTCGGACAGGTGCAGCTGCAAACCGGCGCCACGCAGGCGCAGGTCGATGGCTTCCAGACTTTCCAGCGCGCTTGCATCGATGTCATTGATGGCCGAACACTGCAGCACCACATGCGCCAACCCGGGCCGGTTGGCCACGGCGCTGTTGATGCGGTCTTCCAGCGCGCGGGAGTTGGCGAAGTACAGGCTTTCGTCAACCCGCAAGCTCAGCACCCGAGGGCTCACCAACACGGCGTGCCGCTGCACATTGCGGAAATACTCGGTACCGGCGACCAAGCCCACCTCGGCCATGTGGGGCCGGCTCGTGCGGTAGAGGTACAGAGCCAGCGACACGCCCACGCCCACGACCAGCCCGGTCTCCACACCCACTGTGAGCGTGGCCACCAGCGTGGCCACAACCGCCAAGAAGTCGGACTTGGCGTAGTTCCAAGTCTTGCGCAGGATGCTGAAATCCACCAGCGACAACACCGCCACCACGATGGTGGCGGCCAGGGTGGCCTGCGGCAGGTAGTACAGCGCTGGTGTGAAAAACAGCGAGGCCAGCGTGATGCCGGCAGCGGTGAACACGCCAGCCGCCGGTGTCTGGGCGCCGGCGTCGAAGTTGACAACCGAGCGCGCGAAGCCACCGGTGACAGGGAAGCCGCCGGTGAACGCAGCCGAGAGATTGCTCGAACCCAGCGCCACCAGCTCTTGGTCAGGCTCGATGCGCTGGCGCCGCTTCGCAGCCAAGGTCTGCCCGACTGATACCGACTCGACGAAGCCGACCACGCTGATCAGCAACGCGGGCACCAGCAACTGCTGCCATAGGCCGAGGTCCCAAAGCGGCAGCGTGAACGGCGGCAGGCCCTGCGGCACGGTGCCCACAATCTTCACGCCCTGCGCTTGCCAGCCCAGGCCCCAGGTCAGCAGTGTGGTGACGGCAATCGCGGCCACCGGTCCG
>JBBRFR010000556.1:0-1801 GCA_038241485.1 Burkholderiales bacterium | reverse complement strand
CTGGCGACGAGGCGAGGCAGCAGTGGGCGCCACAGGTAGTTGGTGATCACCACCGCGTCGAAGCATTCGCCCTCCAGCGGCCAGGGGCCGTTCTCGATGTCGGCTTCAATGGCGCGGCCCAGTTCGGCCACTGCACCAATGGCCTCTGCAGAGCGGTCAATGCCAGTCACCGCGTGCCCGCGCTGGGCAAACCAACGCATGTGCCGGCCGTGTCCACAGGCAACGTCAAGCACCGATCCACCGGCGGGTACAAGGTGGCTCCAGCGTTGTACCCAGGCCGATGGCGTTTCGTTTTGGTGTGTCATCAAAAGCAACTCCAAAGCTGATCGGCCAGGCTCACCAAAAATTCGGGTCGTTGGTAAAGCTCCAGCGTGCCCAGCAAGGCCAGCGCCACTGCCGACCAAACCAGCGCGTTGATTGCCAGCGGCTTCATGCTGAGGCGCCCACGCGCACAGGGCCGCGCAAGATCGGCGTCTCGCGCACCGGCAGATTGATCAGCCCGGCGGCCACACCCAGCACGACCGCGATGACCCAGACGACGTTGTAGCTGCCGGTGCGGTCGTACAAATAGCCGCCCAGCCACACGCCCATGAAGCTGCCGATCTGGTGGCTGAAAAACACAAAGCCGCCCAGCATTGACAAATGCGCCACGCCAAAAATCTGCGCCACGGCGGCGTTGGTCGGTGGCACGGTGGACAACCACAACACGCCCATCACGGCAGAGAACACATACACACTCATGGGCGACAGCGGCACGATCAGAAAGATGCTGATCACGATCGCTCGCGCGAAGTAAATGAAGGCCAGGATGTAGCGCTTGGGCAGCCGTTGGCCCAGCGTGCCAGCGGCGTAGGTACCGATCACATTGAACAGGCCAATCAGCGCCAGTGAGTAGCTCGCCACCTGCGGTGACAGGCCGTTGTCCTTCAGGTAGCTCGGCATGTGCACGCCGATGAACACCACCTGGAAGCCGCAGACGAAATAGCCCGCCATCAGCAGTTGAAAGCTGCGGTAGCGCAGGGCTTCCCGCAGCGCCTGAACAATGGTTTGCTCACGGGGCGGCGCCGCCCCACCCACAAACCCTGGCTCGCGCAAACCAAAGGCCAGCGGCGCAATCAGCAGCACCGCGCCACCCAGCACCAGCAGCGCCTGCTGCCAGCCCAAAGAGCTGATCAGCCAGCCTTCCACCGGCACCATGAGGAACTGGCCGAACGAACCGGCGGCTGCCGCCACGCCCATCGCCCAAGAGCGTTTCTCGGCCGGGATCTGGCGCCCAATTACGCCGTAAATCACCGCGTAGGTGGTGCCCGCCTGCGCTGCACCGATCAGCACGCCCGTGGTGAGCGCAAAGCCCAGCGTCGTGGTGGTCAGCGCCATGCCTGCCAGACCCAGCGCGTAGAGCACCGCGCCGCCGATCAGTACCCGCAAGGCACCGAAACGGTCGGCCGCCATGCCGGCGAAGATCCCGAACACGCCCCAGGACAGGTTCTGGATCGCGAGCGCGAGCGAGAAACTTTCGCGTGTCCAGCCCTGGGCCTGGGTGATGGGTTGCAACCACAGGCCAAAACCGTGGCGAACGCCCATGGAGAGCGTCACGATGGCGGCGCCGCAGATCAGCACCTGGGCGGCAGACAGGCGCGGGGCGCCGGGTGAAACAGAAGACATCCAGGAAATGTAGCGACTCGGCCGCCCAAGCGTGGGCGCGCATGCGTCACCCGGGCCGCAGTCCACCTGTGTCCCCAATGGTCTGTATCTTCATACAGTGCTTTGTGGGCCGACCCGTACAATCCGCGGCCATGGC
>JBBRFR010000555.1:0-1809 GCA_038241485.1 Burkholderiales bacterium | reverse complement strand
TTGAAGCCGAGATGCTCGGCCGCGGCGGTCCGGATAACTCACTCTTTCGCCTGCGCTTTCCAAGCGAACCCTTTGCGCTGATCGAGGCGCATGGCCATGTGCCGCTGCCGCCCTACATCACGCATGCCGATGATGCGGATGACGAGCGCCGATACCAGACGGTGTTTGCCACCAAACTCGGTGCGGCCGCGGCGCCCACGGCGGCGCTGCACTTCGACCAAGCCGTGCTGAGTGACCTGCGCGAGCGTGGCGTCAACACGGCGAGCATCACGCTGCACGTGGGCGCCGGCACGTTCCAGCCGGTGCGCGCCGACAACCTGGCCGAGCACAAGATGCACAGCGAGTGGTTCGAGGTGCCGCAGGCCACGGTGGAGGCCATTGCCGCCACCCAAGCCGCCGGTGGCCGGGTGGTGGCGGTCGGCACCACCACCTTGCGTGCCCTCGAATCGGCAGCGTGCCATGGCAGCTTGCAAGCCGGCAGCCGCGACACCGACATCTTCATCACCCCGGGCTTTCAGTTCCGCGTGGTCGATGTGCTGGTCACCAACTTCCACCTGCCCAAGAGCACGCTCATGATGCTGGTGAGCGCCTTTGCGGGCTACGAGCAGGTGATGGCGCTGTACCAACACGCGATCGCGCAGCGCTACCGGTTCTTCAGCTATGGCGATGCGATGTTGCTGGCGCGTTTGCGCTGAGTCACGCGGCGACGCAGTGCTTGCGCACCCAACTGGCGAAGCCCGCTTCGCTCAGCTCGCCGGCCGCCAAGGCGAGCATGGTCAGCACGCAGTTGGCATCGTCGGCCACCAAGGCCTGGCCGTTCAGCGCGAGAAAGAGCTCTACCGCCACGAAGGCCGTGCGCTTGTTGCCGTCGATGAACGGGTGGTTGCGGGCCAGCCCGAAACCGTAAGCGGCCGCAAGGTCGGCCACGTCGGGCTCGCCATAGGTCACGAGATGCAGGGGTTTGGCCAGGGCCGATTCCAGCAAGCCGGTGTCGCGCGCACCGGCCGCGCCGCCGTGCTCGGCGAGTTGCTCCTCGTGCACGGCCAGCATCACGCTGGGTTCGATCCAGACCCAGCGATCGTTCGCCGGCCGGCTCACTTGGCCAGCTCGCGCAGCACGGCGCGCCGCTTCTTCATGATGCTGCGGGCGGCGGCCATTTGTGCCTCGAAGGCCGGGTCGTTGGCGGTCAACCGCACCCCGTCGGGGCTGTCGGTGACGTAGAGCACGTCACCCTTTTCAACCTTCAGCCGGGCCAGCAACTCTTTGGGCAGGATCACCCCGACCGAATTGCCGATCTGGGTCAGTTTGAGTGCGTGCATGGGGGTCCCCGGTTGTTATAACGTACGTTATATTATCGGCGCCGGCCCGACTTGGCAACCAACCTGCGCTGCCACAATTCACACATGCTGCAGTTTGAACTTCTCAAGACCGAGGCCCAGGCCCGCCGGGGCCGCCTCACCCTGAATCACGGCGTGGTGCAAACGCCGGTCTTCATGCCGGTGGGCACATACGGCACGGAGAAGGGCGTGATGCCGTCGTCGCTGGAAGAGATGGGCGCCGAGATCATTCTCGGCAACACCTTCCACCTGTGGCTGCGCCCGGGGCTCGACGTGCTCACCCAGTTCGGTGGCCTGCACCGCTTCGAGGCCTGGAACAAACCCATCCTGACCGACAGCGGCGGCTTCCAGGTGTGGAGCCTGGGCGAGATGCGCAAGATCAGCGAAGAGGGCGTGAAGTTCGCCTCGCCCGTCAATGGCGACAAGCTGGTCCTCACGCCCGAGGTCAGCATGCAGATCCAGTCGGTGCTCG
>JBBRFR010000554.1:0-1819 GCA_038241485.1 Burkholderiales bacterium | reverse complement strand
CGCCCAGCCAAAGCGGCGTTGGTGCATTCGGCCGCTCAGGCCAGTCGCGCGGTGGACCCGGCGGCCCCACCGGCCACCGCAACGGTCTCCGATACTGCCTTGGCGCGCGCCCAGGCTAGCAACCTGGCCTCGGTGGCGGCTCGCAATCCGCCGCAGCGCATCGAAGAAGCGGCCCAAGCGCTGCTGCTGGCGCGCCAAGTGGTCTTTCTGGGCCTGCGGGCCAGTTTCGGCATTGCCCACCATCTGCGTTACACCTGCGACTGGTTGCGCCCAAATACCTCGCTGGCAGCCGATCCCGCTGGTGCCTGGGCCGACCAAATCGCCGAGCTCGGCAAAGACGATTTGCTGGTGGCCATCAGCCAAGCGCCGTACAGCGTGCAAACCATTGAGGCCGCGAAGCGGGCTCGGGAGCAGGGCGTGCCGCTGTTGGCACTGACCGACAGCCCGCTCTCGCCACTGGCCCAGCAGGCTGGCCGCGTGCTGCTGTTTGACACCGCATCGCCTTCGTTCTTTCACGCCATGACCGGTGCGCTGGCCTTGGCCGAAACCCTGATGGCCGCGGTGTCAGACCTTGGGGGCGAGGCGGTGATGCAGCGTCTGGCCGATCGCCAAGCCCGCCTGCAAGCCGACCGCGTGTACTGGGACAGGCCCGCGCGCACAAGCCTAAAAAATCCCACCACGTGATTTTTTCATCTCCTCTTTTTCAGGACTTTTCATGAACGCCAGACTTCCCACCCCCGTACCCGCGAGCGCCAGCCATGTGTTTCACCGCCAGCTGCACCACGCGCTGCCGGTGGCGGTCAGCGGTCACGGCATCACGCTCACCGACGCGGCCGGCAAGACCTACCTGGACGCCTCGGGCGGCGCGGCGGTGTCGTGCTTGGGTCATGGCCATCCCGATGTGATCGCTGCGATGCACGCGCAGATCGACCGTCTGGCCTACGCCCACACCAGTTTCTTCACCACCGAGGTGGCCGAGGAATTGGCCGATCTGCTGATCGAGACCGCACCGGCCGACATGAGCCATGTGTATTTCGTGAGCGGCGGTTCCGAGGCGGTGGAGGCGGCACTCAAGATGGCGCGCCAGTATTTCGTGGAGATCGGCCAGCCGCAGCGGCGGCATTTCATCGCCCGGCGCCAGAGTTACCACGGCAACACCCTGGGCGCGCTGGCGGTGAGTGGCAATGAATGGCGGCGTGCGCAGTTCAAGCCGATCCTGATGGACGTGACCCATGTCTCACCCTGCTATGAGTACCGCGACCGGCGAGACGATGAGTCCCCCGAGCAGTACGGTCAGCGCCTGGTGGTCGAGCTCTCGGACGCGATTGAGCGGCTGGGTGGAGAAAACGTGATGGCGTTCGTGGCCGAGACCATTGGCGGCGCCACCGCCGGTGTGCTGACCCCGGTGCCGGGCTATTTCAAAGGCATCCGCGAACTGTGCGACCGCCACGGCATTCTCCTGATCCTCGACGAGGTGATGTGTGGCATGGGCCGGTCGGGCACGTTGCACGCCTGCGAGCAAGAGGGCGTGGTGCCCGATCTGCTCACCATCGCCAAAGGCCTGGGTGGCGGCTACCAACCGATTGGCGCGGTGCTGGCGCAGGGCAAGCTGGTAGAAGCTTTCCGCCAAGGCAGCGGCCTTTTTCAGCACGGGCACACCTACCTCGGCCACGCGGTGGCCTGTGCGGCTGCGCTGGCGGTGCAGCGGGTGATCCAGCGCGACGGCTTGCTGGCGCAGGTGCAATCGCGTGGTTTTGCTTTGCAGGCGTTATTGAGGCAGGCCTTTGACGACCACCCCCATGTGGGCGACATCCGGGGC
>JBBRFR010000553.1:0-1827 GCA_038241485.1 Burkholderiales bacterium | reverse complement strand
ATTTTCCTAGGCGAGAAGGTGAGCGGCGTCATGGTGCTGGGCTGCGCCGTCATCTTGTTGGGAACCAGCCTCGCCACCGGCCTGCTGAGATTGCACCAAACTGGGGAATTTGAACGAAATAGGCGGACTTGATCTGTCTCTTTGCAGCTTTGCGCAGCAGCACCTGAGCCGATAGTTCCCGGCACCAGCCAGCCTGCTGGGCGCTCGACAACCTGCTCACCAGCTGGAGACAGCCTTGAACAATCTCAGTATCAAAACCCGCTTGCTCGGGCTGGTGGCGGCACTGCTCGTGCTGCTGATCATCTCGGCTGGCTCCACGGTGTACCGCCTGCGCGAAAGCAACACCGTGCTGGCATCGATCTACAACGACCGGGTGGTGCCGCTGCAGCAGCTCAAGCAGGTGGCCGACGGATACTTCATCGGCGTGGTCGACACCGCCCACAAGACACGCGACGGCTCGATGAAACCCGAAGACGGCCTCAAGGCCCTGGTTGCCGCCCGCAGCGCCATCGACAAGAACTGGAAGGCCTACCTCGCCACCGAGCTCGTCGAAGAAGAGAAGGCGCTGGTCGCCGGCACTACGCACACGATGAAAGCGGCAGATGCCGCCGCAGAGCGGGTGGCGGCCTTTCTGAGCAAGAACGACCTCGAAGGCCTGCGCGCGTTTGCGTCACGCGAGATGTACCCCGCCGTCGACCCGCTGGCCGATGACCTCAACAAGCTCATCGCGGTGCAGCTGACCGTGGCCGAGAAGGAATACAAACAATCCCAGGCCGACTACGCAGCCGAGGTCTGGCGCACCCTCGTCACCTCGGTGGTGGTGCTGGTGGCGGCGGGCGCTTTCGCCTGGATGCTCGTCGCGGCCATCGTGGGCGGCATTGCCCGCGCCGTGAGCGTGGCCGAGACGGTGGCCTCGGGCAACCTGAGTTCACGCATCGAGGTGACGAGCAAAGACGAAACCGGCCAGCTGATGGCGGCCTTGAAACGCATGAACGAGAGCCTGGTGGCCCTAGTAGGCCAGGTGCGCAACAGCGCCGACTCCATCGCCACCGGCTCGGCCCAGATCGCAACTGGCAACGCCGACCTGAGCCAGCGCACCGAAGAGCAGGCCAGCAACCTGCAGCAAACGGCGGCGTCAATGGAAGAGATCACCGCCACCGTCAAACAAAGCGCCGACACCGCGCGCCAGGCGACCCAGCTCGCCAGCAGCGCCACCGCCGCGGCCACGCAAGGCGGCGTGGTGGTGGGCCAGGTGATCACCACCATGGAAGACATCAGCGCGAGCAGCAAGAAGATCAGCGACATCATTGGCGTGATCGACGGCATTGCCTTCCAGACCAACATCCTCGCGCTCAATGCAGCGGTGGAAGCGGCCCGCGCCGGCGAACAAGGCCGCGGTTTCGCGGTAGTGGCCGGCGAAGTGCGCACGCTGGCCCAGCGCAGCGCGCAGGCCGCCAAGGAAATCAAGAACCTGATCGGCGAAAGTGTCGAGAAGGTGGAGAACGGCTCGCGCCTGGTGGGCGATGCCGGCAAGACCATGGACGACATCGTCTCGCACGTGAAACGGGTGACCGACCTCATCGGCGAGATCAGCAGCGCGAGCATCGAACAAAGCCAGGGCATCGGCCAGATCGGCGATGGGGTGGCGCAGCTCGATCAGGTGACGCAGCAAAACGCCGCGTTGGTGGAAGAATCGGCCGCCGCCGCCGAAAGCCTCAAGCATCAGGCCGCCAGCCTGGCAGAAACCGTGGCCGTGTTCAGGCTGGCTTAGGGTGAACTGGGCCCGGCGAGCCAGCGCTTGAGGTCGTCGGACTGCAGTGCGACCAA
>JBBRFR010000552.1:0-1828 GCA_038241485.1 Burkholderiales bacterium | reverse complement strand
GCCTGGCGCGGCTCGAGTTCATCATCAACAACAACATCGGGGTGCACCCGAAGGCGATCCTCGACTACCCCAACATCGACCTCGATCTGAAGAAGGCGGTGGAGTCGGTGGCTCGCGGCCATGCGTCACCACGCGCGTTCTATGTCGACAAGCTGGTCGAAGGGGTGGCCACCATCGCAGCGGCCTTCTGGCCCAAGCCGGTGATCGTGCGTTTGAGCGACTTCAAGAGCAACGAATACCGCAAGCTGATCGGTGGCTCGCGCTACGAGCCTGAAGAAGAAAACCCGATGCTGGGCTTCCGTGGTGCATCGCGCTATGTGAGCGAGGCCTTCGGCGAGGCCTTTGCGATGGAGTGCGAGGCCCTCAAGCGCGTGCGCAACGAGATGGGCTTGAACAACGTCGAAATCATGGTGCCCTTCGTGCGCACCCTGGGCCAGGCCAAGCGCGTGACCGAAATGCTGGCCGAGCGTGGCTTGAAACGTGGGCAAGACGGCTTGCGCATCATCATGATGTGCGAGGTGCCGAGCAATGCCGTGCTGGCTGATCAGTTCCTCGAATACTTCGACGGCATGTCGATCGGCTCCAACGACCTGACCCAACTCACCCTGGGTCTGGACCGTGATTCGGGCATGGAGATTCTTGCGAAAGACTTCGACGAGCGTGACCCTGCCGTCAAGGCCATGATCTCGCGCGCCATCACGGCGTGCCGCGCGGTGGGCAAGTACGTGGGCATCTGCGGCCAGGGGCCCAGCGACCACCCGGACTTTGCGGATTGGCTCGCGGCCGAGGGCATCGTTTCGATCTCGCTCAACCCCGACACGGTGGTCGACACCTGGCGCCGCCTGGCACGCAGGTGAGTGGCCTCAAGGGTTGATGAGGATGGCAGCGCGCAGGCGCTGCGTCTGAGAATCAACCGTACCTGCAAGGTTATGCGGGCCTGGCCTTCATCATGGGCTGGACGGGGGGCTACTGTGTGGTGGCGTTGTTGCTGGCGCCGTATCTGCGCCGCTTCGGCCAATACACCATTCCCGACTTTCTGGGTTCACGCTACGGCAGTCACTGGCCGCGTGTGATGGGGGTGGTGGCGGCCATCTTGTGTTCTTTCACCTACGTGGTGGCGCAGATCTACGCCATCGGCCTCATCACCAGCCACCTCACTGGTGTGGTGTTGGAGATTGGTGTGTTCCTCGGTCTGGGGGGGCGTGCTGGTGTGCTCCTTCCTCGGCGGCATGCGCGCGGTCACCTGGACGCGGTGGCTCAATACATCGTCATCATCGTGGCCTTCCTGGTGCCGGTGTTTTGGCTGTCGATCGAACAAACGGGTTCGCCGCTGCCACAGGCGTCTACGGCGCGCAGTTGGAGAAGATCACGCAACGCGAGCAGGCCTTGTGGGTCGACCCAAAGAGCTCGAAGTCATTTCCCTGCTGAAAGCGCGTGCCGCCGAATACGCATCCAGTCTTTTTGATCGCGGCGGCGGCCCTGTTCCCCGAGTTGGTGCTCGGCGTGTTTTGGAAGCGGGCCAACGCCAATGGTGCCACCTTGGGCATGGCGAGCGGCTTGCTGATCACGTACTACATGGTTCGCAACGAGGCCTGGATGCGTGACGTCTTTCGCATCTCGGTGCCCGTCGACCTGTGGTTCGGCATCCAGCCGATCGCCGCCGGCGTTTTCGGCGTGCTGGTGGGGTTTGCGGTGATCGTGGCCGTGAGCCGGCTGAGCTGCTCGGGGTGGCGAGCGCAAAGAAGGCTTCCTGGACCGCATCCGTCACCCCCTGGTCAGCTGAAGTCTTTTCCAATCCAGGTATGAGCCTGGAGCGCCCTGAGATCGA
>JBBRFR010000551.1:0-1841 GCA_038241485.1 Burkholderiales bacterium | reverse complement strand
GCGTCACCCAGTACCTGCCCACGCTTTACATCGGCGCCGGGCGCTTTGCCACCGTGACCACCGAAGCCATCACCCTGGCCGCCGGTGCGCAGCGCTCGCTCACCAGCGCCTACGCCGGCCTGCAGTTCCTGCTGCCGGTGCTGGCGTTTGGCCTCGCCGCGTGGATTGGCCGGCCGCGACGGTTTAGAGTCGCCAGCGCATGACACTCTCCGTCCACCTGAAACAACTCGGCAGCGCCCAGCGTGTGCTGCTGCGCGATCTGCGCTTTGAAGTGGCGCCCGGCGAAACGCTCACCCTCATGGGCGCCAGCGGCAGCGGCAAGAGCTCGGTGCTCGCGGCAATAGCCGGCACGCTGCACAGCGTGGCCGAGGGCGCGCAGGCGCTGCGTTTTGACGGCACGGTGTCCCTAGCGGGTCGCGACATCACGCACCTGCCCACTGCCCAGCGAAGCATCGGCCTGCTGTTTCAAGACCCGCTGCTGTTTGCCCACATGACGGTGGCCGAAAACCTGCTGTTCGCGGTGCCGCCCGGCCCGCGCGCGCAGCGTTTGCAGCAAGTCGAGCAAGCCCTGCTTGATGCCGAACTCGGCGGCTACGGTGAACGCGACCCGGCCACGCTCTCCGGCGGCCAGCGCGCCCGCGTGGCGCTCATGCGCGCGCTGCTCGCCCAGCCCCGCGCCCTGCTGCTCGACGAGCCGTTCTCCAAACTCGACGCCGCGCTGCGCGACCAGTTCCGCGCCTTCGTGTTCGAACACATCCGCGCGCAAAACATCCCCGCCGTGCTCGTCACCCACGACGCGGCCGACATCGCCGATGCGACTCAGGTGCTGGAGCTGCCTGCCCATGAATGAACATGCCTGCGCCTGCTTTGAACGTGCCTGCGCTTGCTTGGCCACGGTTTCACATGCTTGATCGCGCCATTCAAACGGCCATTCAACCGCTGCTGACCCGCGCGGCGCGCCAGCTGGTGGCAATAGGCATCGGCGCCGACGCCATCACCGTCACCGGCTTTGTGGTCGGCATGGCCGCCGCCGTGGCCATCGCGTTTCAGGCCTATCTGGTGGGACTGGTGTTGCTGCTCGCCTCGCGCCTTATGGACGGGCTGGACGGCGCCGTGGCACGCGCCACCAAGCCCAGCGACCGAGGTGGCTTCCTCGACATCACGCTCGACTTTTTGTTTTATGCCAGCATCCCGCTCGCCTTCGCGATCACCAACCCGGCGCAAAACGCCCTGCCCGCCGCCGTGTTGCTTGCTGCCTTTATCGGCACCGCCAGCAGCTTCCTGGCCTTTGCCATCGTGGCCGAAAAACACCGCATGGCATCCACCGCCTTCCCCGACAAGAGCTTTTACTTTCTGGGCGGCCTCACCGAAGCGACCGAGACCATCGTCGCCTTCGCCGCCATGTGCCTCTGGCCGGCGGCGTTTCCGCTGATCGCGTACGGGTTTGCGGTGTTGTGCGCGATCACGATCGCGATGCGGATCGGGTGGGGGTGGCAGCGGTTTGGGTGAGGTCTGCCGAGCGCTGGCGTTTCGACAGAACCAGGCACTGGGGAAAGGCGTTGGCCTGCGATGCTGCTGGCCAGTCGCGGCGTTGCCGCTCGCTACGGAAGGCTTGGCGATTGCCAAGCGCATCACCGTGTGAAATTTAATTGGAATCTGACCCCAATTACACAATTACAGAAATAGTGGCGACGATGACCGTCGTGGGCATTGTCGTAACCAACCACGCGTCCATATGAATTTGCAGCGCGCAGCGCTTCACACGATATCGAGCAAGCCGACAAACAGACCGTTTGTGCCGCCCGTGCCCACCAGCTGGGCCACGGTGGCGGTGACGAAGG
>JBBRFR010000550.1:0-1854 GCA_038241485.1 Burkholderiales bacterium | reverse complement strand
GGCTTGCAGCCGTGGTGTGCCGCGGCAAACGCGGCCAAACGTTCGCGGATTTTCCGCGCCGCATCTTGTGCCGCTTTGCCGTTGAGGTCGCTGCCGGTCGATGCCGCAGTGGCCGAGGTGTTGACCACCTTGTGCGTGTCGGTGGCCGTGACACGCACGCTCGCGAAGCCCACGCCCAGCTCGTGCGCCACCACCTGGGCCACCTTGGTGTTGAGGCCCTGGCCCATCTCGGTGCCGCCGTGGTTCACCAGGATGGAGCCGTCGTTGTACACATGAACCAGCGCACCCGCCTGGTTGAAGTGAGCCACGTTGAACGAAATGCCGAACTTGACCGGCGTGAAGGCGATGCCACGCTTGAGCAGCGGGCTGGTGGTGTTGAACTGCGCGATGGCGGCGCGGCGCGCGCGGTAGTCGCTCGTCACTTCCAGCTGCGCGCTCAGCTCGTGAATGATGTTGTCTTCGACCTGCTGGCCATAGGGCGTGATGTTGCGCTCGGTTCCCGTGCTCGGCCCGTAGTAGTTGAGCTGGCGCACATCGAGCGGGTCGCGGCCCAGCGTGCGCGCAATCGTGTCGAGAATGTTTTCGATCGCAATGGCGCCCTGCGGCCCGCCAAAGCCACGGAAGGCGGTGTTGCTCTGCGTATGGGTCTTGGCCGAGAAGCCGTGCATGGCCACGTGCGGCAACCAGTAGGCGTTGTCGAAGTGGCACAGCGCGCGTGTCATCACCGGGCCCGAGAGGTCGGCCGAGTGGCCGGCCCGCGAGACCATGGTGATCTCGCTGCCGAGCACACGGCCATCGTCGTCGTAACCCACCTCGTACTCGTACCAGAAGCAGTGGCGGCGGCCGGTGATGAGAAAGTCGTCGTCACGATCGAGCCGCAGCTTCACCGGCCGGTTCAACTGGCGCGCGGCCACCGCGGCGATGCAGGCGAAAGGCGCCGACTGCGACTCCTTGCCACCAAACCCGCCGCCCATGCGCCGGCACTCCACCTGCACGTGGTGGGCCTGCAGCTTGAGCGCATGCGCCACCAGGTGCTGCATCTCGCTCGGGTGCTGGGTGGAGCAGTGCACCAGCATGCCGTCGTTCTCTTTCGGGATGGCGTAGCTGATCTGGCCTTCGAGGTAGAACTGCTCTTGCCCGCCCACGTCGAAGCTGCCTTTCAAACGGCGCGGTGCGGTGGCAATGGCGGCCTGGGCATCGCCACGCGTGAGGTGCATCGGCGGCAGCACGTACTGGCCTTGCGCATGCGCGGCTTGGGGCGTCAACACCGCTGGCAGCGCCTCAAACTTCAGCACACTCTTGACCCGCGCGGCGGCGCGGCGAGCGGCATCGCGTGTGCTCGCAATCACTGCGAACACCGGTTGCCCGAGGTAGCGCAATTCGCCGTCGGCCAAGATGGGTTCGTCGTGCACGATGGAGCCACAGTCGTTGGGGCCGGGGATGTCGGCGGCGGTGAGCACGGCCACCACACCGGGCATGGCGCGCACGGCGTCCACGTCGATGGCGATCAAGCGGCCGTGCGCCACCGGCGACAGGCCCAGCGCGGCGTGCAGCGTGCCCGCCAACTCGGGCAGGTCGTCGATGTAGGCCGCTTCGCCGGCCACGTGCAGGTGCGCCGACTCATGTGGGTGGCTGATGCCCACCCGCGCGCCTGCGCTCAAGGCCTGCGCCTCAGAGGGCGGCTGCAAGAAGTTTTCGCGCGGCTTGTTCATCTTGCGGGCTCGGCGTGCGCCATGCCGCTCCACACGCTGGTGGCCTGCGGCGCCAAGGGGTCGTGCGGGCGCGTCTCCAGCCAGAAGCGCAGCAACAAGTTTTGCGCCACCTGCATGCGGTAGGCGGCGCTCGCCCGCATGT
>JBBRFR010000549.1:0-1869 GCA_038241485.1 Burkholderiales bacterium | reverse complement strand
AGCTCAGTCGACCGCACCTTCGACGCCAAAGCGCTGGGCATCTATGTGCAAGACCTGCTGCAGATCGCGCCGATGTGGAAGGTGCTGGCCGGGCTGCGCTGGGATCAGTTCAAGGGCACCTACAACAACATCTCGATGGCGGCCAACCCGACCAACCCCTGCGCCGTGACCCCTGCAAGCAGCATCAGCCGCACCGATTCGCTGCTCAGCAAGCGCCTGGGCGTGTTGTTCCAGCCCACGCCCACCCAGTCGTACCACTTCTCTTACGGCACCTCGTTCAACACCTCGGGCGACACCTATCAATACGACCCGGGCACCGCAAACACCGACCCCGAATCCAGCCGCAACATCGAGCTGGGCGCCAAGCTCGACAGCGCCAGCGGCAACTTCAGCAGCCGCTTCGCACTGTTTCAGGCCACCAAGTACAACGAACGCAACCGAGACGCCGAGTCGGTGAATGCCTGCAACTACGTGCTGTCCGGCGAGCGCCACGCGGCCGGCATCGAGCTCGACCTGAGCGGGCGCATCACACCGCTGTGGGAGGTGTACGGCTCCTACGCGTTCATCCCGAGCGCCAAGGTCGACAGCTCCAGTGGCGGTCCCGGCACCGAAGTGGCGGGCTCGCGCCCTGGCCTCACCCCGCGCCACACCGGCACGCTCTGGAGCACCTACAAGGTCACGCCGAAGTGGCGCGTAGGCGGTGGTCTGAACGCGCGCAGCGGCGACCGGCCCGTTGGTCTGGCGGCCACGTCAGCGATCGTGGCCCCCAGGTTCATCACCGGCGACCTGATGGTCGAGTATCAGTTCGTCAACGAAGTCAGCTTCAAGCTCAACGTGACCAACATGACCGACGAGCACTACGCCGACATGCTCTACCGCGGCCACTACATCCCCGGCAAGCCGCGCACCGTGCAGCTGACCAGCACGATGAAGTTCTGAGCCACGGGCGGCCTGCCCGTCGGGGCCGGCCGCCTTCTCCTGTTCACATCGCACAGCCATCGCCATGCTTCAACACATCCAACAAGTCCTGAGCGCCGACGAGCTGCGCCAGGCCCGCGAGACTCTGGCGCGCGTGCCCTGGGGTGATGGCCGCGTCACCGCCGGTGTGCAGTCGGCCCTGGCAAAGAACAACGAGCAGTTGCCGCAAGACGGGCCCGAGACCCGCGCGCTGCAAGAGATCGTGCTGCGCGGGCTCAACCGGCACGCCATCTTCTTCTCGGCGGCCTTGCCCAAGCGGGTGTTCCCACCGCTTTTCAACCGCTACGGTGGCGCGGCCAATGCATTTGGCGACCATGTCGACAACGCCGTGCGCTTCATCCCCGGAACGCAAGGTGAACGTGTGCGCACCGATGTGAGCTGCACGCTGTTCTTCGCCGAACCCGACGAATACGACGGTGGCGAGCTGGTGATCGCCGACACCTACGGCACCCAGCGCGTCAAGCTGGCGGCCGGCGACATGGTGCTCTACCCCGGCACCAGCGTGCACCGCGTCGAGCCGGTCACGCGCGGCTTTCGCGTGGCCAGCTTCTTCTGGATCGAGAGCATGGTGCGCAGCGACGAACAGCGCCGATTGTTGTTTGACATGGACCAGCACCTGATGAGCCTGCGCACCCGCTTCGGCGAGGCCGACCCGGCGGTGATCGGCCTCACCGGCACGTACCACAACCTGCTGCGTGGCTGGGCCGACACCTGACTTCAACTGAAAGGCTTCCAATGAAACCCACCCGATCATTTGCCGCCACGCTGCTCAGCACGCTGATGGCCGGCACCGCATTCGCCCACGGTGACGTGAAGTGCGACACCCCCAAGGCCGAATGGAAAGGCCAGATGGCGCTTCAAGCCAAGCTCGCCAACGAAGGCTGGAGGGTT
>JBBRFR010000548.1:0-1880 GCA_038241485.1 Burkholderiales bacterium | reverse complement strand
GCCTCGATCTTGGAGATGTCGAGCACGTCGTTGAGGATCGATAGCAAGTGCGTGGCGGCAAACTGGATCTTGTCGAGCCGCTCCGCCTGCCCCGGCGCAGGTCGGTCGCGGCGCAGCAGGTGCGTGAGCCCGATGATGGCGTTCATGGGCGTGCGGATCTCATGGCTCATGTTGGCGAGAAAGGTGCTCTTGGCCTGATTGGCCGCCTCGGCCTGGTGGAGCACCACCTCCAGCGCCTGCGTTCTCTCGGCGACCCGTTCCTCCAGGCGCTCGCGGTGCGCGGCCAGCTCTTGTTGGGCGCGACGCCGCTCGGTGATGTCGATGAAGCTGCCGCGGATGAGCCGGCGCGTGGGGTCGGGCAGCCTGATGGCGCGCACTTCGCAGAGCAACATCGAGCCATCCACACGCACCAGCGTGCGCTCGAAGGTCAGCTCTTCACCGGCCAGCACACGTGCGTTGTTGGAGCGCATGCTCTGGTCGAGGTCTTGCCCGTCGGCCTGGCTGCCGGCGAAGAGCTGCCCGGGCGTCATCTTCAACAAGGTTTGCAGCGGGTAGCCCGTCAGCTCACTCGCCTTGGGGTTGGCCGCCGCCCAGAGCCAGGCGTCGACATCGAGGATGAGAAGCGCCTCGGGCGCGCGCTCAAACAGCGTGCGATAGCGCTCCGCGCTTTCACGCACACGCAGGGTCTCTTGCTCAAGCAGCTGCGTACGTTCGATGACCTGCGCCTCCAGCCGCGACTGTTGGCTGAAGCTGGCCTTCAGGTAGGTCACCAAGATCAGGCTGAGCAACAAACCCGCGGGCAGCACCAGCCAATAGCCCAGCGAATCATTGAGGCGCAGGTAAGCGTCGCTGGGTGAAAAAACGGTTCGCCACTCGCGCCCGCCGAAGTCATAGCTGTAGTTGACGCTCAAAGTCGCGGCATCGCTGCCCCCACGCAGGCCCGCGCTGGAGCGGGGCGACTCCTGGCGAAAGATCGTGCGCCGGTTTTCCAGGGCCAGGGGGTCGATGAGGTCGAAGTTCAGGCCTTGCAGGCCGCTCTCACCGAAGGCCCGGCGCACCACCCGGTCTGACTGAAACACCACCAGGGCAAAGCCGCGCAACGCGGCTCGTCGCTCGGCCGGCGTCGCCGTGGGCAAGCCGCCTTGGTAGACCGGCGCGACCGCAAAGAAGCCGGGTTTCTGGTTGCCCGCCAACACGATGGGCAGGCTGCCGGCGACCTGCCCGCTGTCGCGCGCACGCTCCAGGGTCTGCAAACGGTCGGGGGTGCTGCCCATGTCGAAGCCCAGCACGGGTCGGGTCTCTTGCGGTCGCGACACTTCCAGCAGGCGCATGGGGTAATACACGCTGCGCGGCTGGGCGCGGATCGGGGTTTTGTTCGGGCCGATCTCGAAGATGTCGGCGTTCATCTGGCGCTCGACCTCCGCACGGCGGCTGGTCGGCACCTCGGGAACCCACGCGATGGTGGCGATCTCGCTGTCTTGCGGCATGAGCGGCTTGACGAAGGCGGCGAAGCGCTCGCGCGTCATCTCGTCCGATGTCGCCACGAAGAGCCCCAGGCTGCGGGTGATCAGGAGCGCTTCTTCGAGCTTGTGCTTGAGCAACTCGCTGGGCAAAGCGGTATCGCGCTCGAGGCGCGCACGCATCCGCTCGGACTCCACCCCGCGCAAGTACATGAAGATCAGCACCGTGATCAACAGCCCAGCGAGAAAAACCAACGCCAACACAAACCGGCTTCGCGGCTGCCCACTCCGTGCTGGCGTCAGGCGCATGGGTGCCCCTTGTTCAGAACAAACCGACAGTGCGGTCGAAATGACTCAGTGCCAGTGTAGGCTTGCGCGGCGCCACCACCTCCAACGGTTGGGGCCCTTCACATTCAATCA
>JBBRFR010000547.1:0-1920 GCA_038241485.1 Burkholderiales bacterium | reverse complement strand
TGCGGCGGCAGAAACAGGCCAAAGCGCATCGGCAAACCGATCTCGCTCGATGCGTGTTTGTAGAAGCGCTGCACACCGCCAAAGCAGGCGTGTTCGCTGGTGAGTTCGAGGCGTTCGAAGGCGTTGGGCATGGGCAAAGACGTTGAAAGGGGTGGACTAAGGTCTGGCGGGCCAAGCCGAGCGCACCAGTTCCAGCACCGCATCGGCAAAGACCTGCGGCTTTTCCTGCGGCAGGTTGTGGCCAGCGCCCGCAATGGTGCGGTGCGAACGGGGCCCTCCGAAGCGTGCGGCATGGACGGATGCGGCATCGGGCGGTCGCACGCCGTCGTCCACACCGTCGAAGGTGATGGCGGGCACGGTGATCACGGGTTGTGCCGCGAGACGGCGCTCGATCTCGGCGCAAGCCGGGTCACCGGGCACCAGACCAAAGCGGTGCCGGTAGGAGTGGATCACCACCTCGACGAAGTCCGGGTTGTCAAAGGCCGCCGCACTGCGCTCAAAGGTGGCGTCATCGAAACGCCAGCTGGGCGACCACAGTTGCCACAGCAACCGGCAGACCGCTTGCCGGTCGGCCTGCAACGCCGCGCGGCCACGCTCGCAGTGAAAGTAGAACTGGTACCAAAGCCGGTGTTCGTTCGCCGGGGTGTCAGGCACCATGGCGCGCGCGATGTTCTGGATGTTGTAGCTGTTAAGCGACACCAGCCCGGCGCAGCGTTCGGGCCACAGCGCAGCGACCACGCAGGCGGCGCGGCCACCCCAGTCGTAACCGGCCAGCACGGCGCGCTCGATACCAAGCGCATCCAGCAACACCAGCAAGTCGCCACCGAGTGCGGCCTGCTCACCCGAGCGGGGCGTGTCGGCACTCAGAAAGCGCGTGCCGCCGAAGCCACGCAGGTAAGGCACGACAACGCGGCAACCCGCTGCGGCGAGCATCGGTACCACTGCAGCGTAAGCATGGATGTCGTACGGAAAGCCGTGCATGAGCAACACGGGTGGGCCGTCGACTGGGCCAGCGGTGAGCGTCGAAATATCCAGCACGCCCGCGCGCACCGACGTCAGAGGCGCCATCAAACCGTTCATGGCCGTCGCCTCAGTAAAGCACCACGCCCCGAATCGACTCGCCCCGCTTCATCAGATCGAACCCCTTGTTGATGTCTTCCAGCGGCATGGTGTGGGTGATCAGGTCGTCGATGTTGATCTTCCCTTCCATGTACCAATCGACGATTTTGGGCACGTCGGTGCGGCCGCGCGCGCCGCCGAAAGCCGAGCCTTCCCACTTGCGCCCGGTGACCAGCTGGAATGGGCGGGTGCTGATCTCGGCGCCCGCTTCGGCCACGCCAATGATGATGCTGCGGCCCCAGCCTTTGTGGGTGCACTCCAGCGCCTGGCGCATCACCTGGGTGTTGCCGATGCACTCGAAGGAATAGTCGGCGCCACCATCGGTGAGCTGAACGATGGCGTCCACCACGTTCTCAACCTCTTTCGGGTTGATGAAGTGTGTGATGCCAAATTTGCGCGCCATTTCCTGGCGCGCCGGGTTGATGTCAACGCCGATGATCTTGTCGGCGCCCACCATCTTGGCGCCCTGGATCACGTTCAAGCCGATGCCGCCCAGGCCGAACACGACCACGTTGGCGCCCGCTTCCACCTTGGCGGTGAACAGCACCGCGCCGATGCCGGTGGTCACACCGCAGCCGATGTAGCAGACCTTGTCGAACGGCGCGTCTTCGCGGATCTTGGCCAGCGAAATCTCAGGCGCCACCGTGTAGTTGCTGAAGGTGGACGTGCCCATGTAGTGAAAGATGGGCTTGCCGTCCAGGCTGAAGCGGGAGGTGGCGTCGGGCATCAGGCCCTTGCCTTGGGTGCCGCGAATGAGCTGACACAGGTTGGTTTTTCGGCTCAGGCAGAACTTGCACTGAC
>JBBRFR010000546.1:0-1937 GCA_038241485.1 Burkholderiales bacterium | reverse complement strand
GACCGTGGACACCTCCGCCATCACACCCCAAGACCCCGGCAGCGCCTTGCCGGCGCAATGGCAACAACGCGCCACCTTCATGCAGATCTTCGTGCGCAGCTACCGCGACTCAAACGGCGACGGCATCGGTGACCTTAAGGGCGTCACACAAAGCCTCGACTACCTGCAAAGCCTGGGTGTTGGCGGCATCTGGCTGATGCCCATCGCACCCAGCCAGGACCACGACCACGGCTACGCCGTCACCGACTACCGCGGCATCGAGAGCGCCTACGGCAACCTGGCCGACCTCGACGAGCTGCTGGCCGAAGCGCACACGCGCGGCATCGGCGTGATCCTCGACTACGTGATGAACCACAGCGCTGCGGCGCACCCGCTGTTTGTCAACAGCAGCTCCTCCAACAGCGCCGCCTACCGCGACTGGTACGTGTGGTCGGCCAGCAAACCCGCAGGCTGGTCGATCTACGGCAACGACCCCTGGTACCCAGGCAACGGTGGCCACTTCTTCGCCGGCTTCTGGAGCGGCATGCCCGACTTCAACCTGCGCCACGCGCCGGTGCTCGAGTTCCATCGCAACAACCTGCGCTTCTGGCTCAACCGTGGCGTTGACGGTTTCCGCTTCGACGCGGTGGGCAACCTGATCGAGAACGGCCCCAACGCCTGGGAAGTGCAGCCCGAAAACTACCCGCTGATGGCCAGCATGGCCGCGCTGATCGGCGGCTACCAACACCGCTACACCGTCTGCGAAGCGCCGGCCGACCCGCAGGGCTTCACAACCGCCTGCGGCAGCGCCTTTGCGTTCGACATCAACAAACAACTGGTGGGCGCCGCAATGGGCGCGCCGAGCTCGATCCGCGCGGTGGCCGACTACTTCAAGACCGCACCGAGCGGCCTGGCCACCATGCTGTCGAACCACGACGGCTTTGCCGGTGCGCGTGTACACGACCAATTGCGCGGCGACGCGGCCGGCCTGCGCCTGGCCGCAGCCAGCCTGCTCACCTTGCCCGGCACGCCCTACGTCTACTACGGCGAAGAGTTCGGCATGGGCGGCGGCCGGGGCCTGAGCGGTGACCCCGCCCTGCGCTCACCGATGAGCTGGACGGCCGACACCCAGCGTGCCGGCTTCACCAGCGGCACGCCCTACCGCGCGCTGGCCGCCAACGTGGCCACGCACAACGCCGCCGCCGCGCAGGCCGATGCAAGTTCGCTGTGGCACACCTACCGTGCACTGATCCAGTTGCGCCGCAGCACCGACGCGCTGGCCACCGGCAGCTACGAGCAGGCCACGGTACAAGGCAACGCACTCAGCTTCGTGCGCCGCAGCGGCAGCAGCCGCGTAGTGGTGGCGCTGAACTACGGCATCGCAACCACCACGGTGTCGGTGAACGGCTTGCCAGCCGGCGCGAGCTTGCAGGCGCTGTGGCCTGCGGGTGTGGCCGCCGTGTCGGCCGATGGCAATGGCCAGGCGACTTTCGCCCTGGGCGCACGCTCGGCGGTTGTCTACGCCTACTGAATTCGCGCATCATCACGCTCTCCAAGCTCGATGAGCGTCGTCAGCCTGTGCCGGCATCGAGCTGAATTCGCAGTTATGGCAAGCTGCGCGAAACACCGCGCTCAGGCCCTAGGAGATACCCATGACCGTCACTCTTGAAACCCTCCAGGCAGAGGTATTGCGCCTATCACCGGCCGACAGAGCTAGTGCAGTGTTTCATTCTGTTTGGAACTTAAACGAGCGTTGGCCCGAATGACCTTTTGCAAGATGTCGCGAGCGCTCTTGGTCCAGATAAATGGCTGGGGGGTGATGTTGTGATGAGCGACGTATTCATCGATGGCAGTCACGAGTTCGGGCACGCTGGTGAACACGCCCCGACGCAGGCGGTTCTCGGAGATGTCGCGGAAGAAGCGCTCCACCATGTTTAGCCACGACGCCGAGGTCGGCG
>JBBRFR010000545.1:0-1948 GCA_038241485.1 Burkholderiales bacterium | reverse complement strand
GTCAAAGCGGCCTGCGTCGCCCGACGGGCCATGACCAGCATTGCCACGCGGTGCGCCATCAGAGCGGTTGCCTTCAAAACGCGGCGCATCGCTGCGGCCTTCAAAACGTGGGGCTCCGCGGTCTGGCGGGCCACGGCGATCGCTGAAGCGATCGTTGCCACGCGATGCGTTGGCGTAGTTGCGGCCAGGTGCTCCACGGCCCATGGGCGGCTCGTTCATCGGGGCACGCTGGCGCGGCTCCATTCCTTCCACGGTGGCCACCGTGATGCGCTGGCGGGTGAAGGCTTCGATATCGAAGATCTTGCGGCGGTCGCGCATCTCGGCAAAGGTGATGGCCAGGCCATCGCGGCCAGCACGGCCGGTTCGGCCGATGCGGTGGGTGTAATCCTCGGCCTTCATCGGCAGACCGAAGTTGAAGACGTGGGTGATGGTGGGCACGTCGATACCGCGAGCGGCAACATCGGTGGCGACCAAAATCTGTACCTGGCCGTTGCGCAGCGCCATCAGTCGGCGGTTGCGCATGCCTTGGCTGAGGGCGCCGTGCAGCGCCACAGCGGCAAAGCCAACCTGCTGCAAATCGGTGGCCAGGCCATCGCACTCGATCTGCGTGCTGCAGAAAACGATCGCTTGGTTGATGCCGGTGTCGCGCAACCAGTGGTCGAGCAAGGTGCGCTTGTGCTGGGCGTTGTCGGCCCAGTACAGCTTTTGCTCGATGTTGGCGTGCTGCTCTTGCGGCGAGTCGATTTGCACTTTTTGCGAGTGCTTGCCGCCTTCATGCATAACACGCATGGCGAGCTGCTGAATGCGCGGCGCGAAGGTGGCGGAGAACATCATGGTCTGGCCACGCTGGCTGGTCAGCTCGTTGATCTCGGCGAGATCGTCGGAGAAGCCCAGGTCGAGCATGCGGTCGGCCTCGTCAACCACCAGAAACTGCACTTTGTCGAGCTTGAGTTGCTGCGAGCGCTGCAGATCCAACAGACGGCCGGGGGTGGCGACCACCAAGTCGGCGTTTTGCAGCTTGGCGATCTGCAGCTGGTAAGGCATACCGCCCACCACGTTGGCCACACGCAAACCACGGCAATGGCGCACCAAATCGATGGCGTCGTTCGCCACCTGCTGGGCCAGTTCGCGTGTTGGGCACACGATCAGGGCACCGGGCACAGCGGCTTTGAAATTGCGAGCACTGGTCGGGTCTTTGCGCTTGGGGCGCTTCGGTGCGGCTTCGCCACGGGCCAAGGCTTCTGCGCCAGCGCGCTCGAAATCGGCGCGCTCTTGGGCTTCTGCAGCGGCCTGCTGCTTGAGCAGGGTGTGCAGCACAGGCAAAAGGAAGGCGGCGGTTTTGCCGCTGCCGGTCTGGCTGGACACCATCAGGTCGGCGTAACGCTGCCCGCCTTCAGCCAACATGGCCTTGGGGATCACGTTGTTCTGCACCTGGGTCGGCTGCACATAGCCGAGATCGACGCAGGCTTGCACCAGCTCGGGCGCCAAGCCCAGGAGCTCGAAGCCGTTGGGTTCTATCACCGTGGGTTCCGCGGTGTCCAGCTCGACCTCGGCGGTCAGGATCTCGCCAGCGGTGTCGGATGCGGTGGAAAGGTTGGAATCGGGCGTGAATTCGCCGCGTTCTTCAAAAGAGTCGCTCATGTTCGTCCTTGCGCTAGCGCGCAATTGATCGAATCTAGGCACAGGAATTAACGCCGCCATGCTTGGCGGTCGCTCCCGGGCGCTGAATCCGTTCGTGGTTACAAAACATCAACCATCAAACGGGCTACGCGCCATGGGTCACAAAATATCGGGTGACACCGGGAGCGATTGGCCTTTTCCGCATGGCCGCTGGAGTTTTCCAGGGCTGCCCGCTTGTTCCTTAGGGGGAATTCGCCAGCGTGGTTCGGAAGGCCTGTGTGTGAGGCAGATGCACTAATCAACGCAGTTTCCTGCGCAGCTTTTGATT
>JBBRFR010000544.1:0-1967 GCA_038241485.1 Burkholderiales bacterium | reverse complement strand
CCGCTTCGTGAAGCTGCAAGAGCTTCGTTACGGCGAAAATCCGCACCAGACCGCCGCCTTCTACCGCGACCTTCACCCCGCCCCCGGCTCGCTGGTCACCGCGAAACAGCTACAGGGCAAGGAGCTCAGCTACAACAACATCACCGACGCCGACGCGGCGTGGGAATGCGTCAAATGTTTTGACGCCCCGGCCTGCGTGATCGTGAAACACGCCAACCCCTGCGGCGTGGCGGTCGGCAAAGACGCGCTGGAGAGCTACAGCAAGGCCTTCCAGACCGACCCGACCAGCGCCTTCGGCGGCATCATCGCGTTCAACCGGCCGGTGGACAAAGCCGCGGCCGAGGCGGTGAGCAAGCAGTTTGTCGAGGTGCTGATGGCGCCTGGCTACAGCGAAGAGGCGCTGGCCGTTTTCAAAGCCAAGGCCAATGTGCGTGTGTTGGAAATTGCTCTGCCGCCGGGCGGACCCAACGCGTGGGAACAAGGGCACAACCTCACCGACATCAAGCGCATTGGCTCGGGTCTGCTGATGCAAAGCGCCGACAACCATGTGCTGAGCCGCGCCGACCTGAAGGTGGTCACCACTTTGCAGCCGACCGTGCGGCAGCTCGACGACCTGATGTTCGCCTGGAAGATCGCCAAGTTCGTGAAGTCCAACGCCATCGTCTTTTGCAAAGACGGCATGACCATGGGCGTGGGTGCCGGCCAGATGAGCCGTCTGGACTCGGCGCGCATCGCCAGCATCAAGGCTGGCCACGCGCAGCTGAGCTTGCAGGGCACGGCGGTCGCCAGTGATGCCTTTTTCCCGTTCCGCGATGGCCTCGATGTGGTGGTGGATGCCGGGGCGAGCTGCGTCATCCAGCCCGGCGGCTCGATGCGCGATCAAGAGGTGATTGATGCGGCCAATGAGCGCGGCGTGGTGATGGTGACCACCGGCGTTCGCCACTTCCGGCATTGATGCTTTGCCCGTGGCGGCCCAGCGCCGCCGCCGCGTGCGTACATCCGCGCGCCACCGCGTTGCAATAGGCCGCGGCCCGACAGGCCTGCGCCGGATGCGATAAGGTCGCCGCATGCAACATCGACCTCCCTCTTTTTGGCAAATCGGCTGGCGTTCGCTGTGGCGCGATTGGCGCGCCGGCGAGTTGCGGCTGTTGATTTTGGCGGTCACGCTGGCGGTGGCGGCGCTGACAGCGGTGGGGTTTTTTGCCGACCGCCTACAAAACGGACTTGAGCGCGATGCGCGCTCGCTGATCGGTGGCGATGCGGTGCTGAGCAGCGACAACCCCACCCCCCCAAGTTTCGAGGCAGAGGCCCGCTTGCTGGGCCTTCAAACAGCGCAGACGCTGGGTTTTCCCACCATGGGGCGGGCGCCTGAAGGCCTCGGTGGTGCTGCACGGTTGGTGGCGCTCAAGGCGGTGTCGCCCGGCTATCCCCTGCGCGGCAACGTGCGGATATCGGCGGCGCCCGGTGCCACTGACACCGTCACCCGCGACATCCCCGAGCGCGGCACGGCCTGGGTGGATGCCGCGTTGCTGGTGTCGCTCGATCTGAAAATGGGTCAGCCGCTGCTGTTGGGCGACACGTCCTTCACTCTTGGCCGAATCATCGTGGTCGAGCCCGATCGGGGCGCCGGTTTCATGAGCTTTGCACCGCGCGTCATGGTCAACGCTGCCGATCTGCCGGCCACTGGCCTGGTTCAACCCGCAAGCCGGCTGAACTACCGCCTTGCCGTGGCCGGCGAAGATGCGCCCGTGGCGAAATTCACCCGCTGGGCCGAAGCCCAAATCGAACAGCCTGGTGTGCGCGGCATGCGGCTGGAATCGTTGCAAGGCGGTCGCCCCGAGATGCAGCAGACGCTGGCGCGAGCCGAGAAATTCCTGAATCTGGTGGCACTGCTGGCGGCGCTGCTGTGCGCGGTGGCTGTCGCGATTGCGGCGCGCGGTTTCGCTCAGCGGCACCTGGACGATTGC
>JBBRFR010000543.1:0-1998 GCA_038241485.1 Burkholderiales bacterium | reverse complement strand
CAGCCGCGGCGGGCGAGCAACTGGAACCTGCTGTTTGCGCTGCTGGCCTTCGTCGTCTATTTCAACCTCATCAACCTCTCGCAGGCCTGGGTGGCCAGCGGCAAGATGGGCATGGGCTTTGCGCTGACCGTGACGCACGGTGGCGCCCTGCTGCTGGCGCTTGGGCTTTTGTGGTGGCGCGATCACGGCACCAACCTCGTGCTGCTGCCCCGGCTGCGCCTGCCACGCAGGGCGGCGGCATGAAGACGGTTCGCCGCCTGCTGTATGCCGACATCGTGTCGTCGGTGATCTTTGTGGCGCTGGCCTTCCTGTCGCTCTTCTTCTTCATCGACTTTGTCGACGAGCTGGCCGATGTGGGCAAGGGCTACACCGCGCTGCATGCGGCGCTGCACTCGGTGCTCAAGCTGCCGGGGCATTTATATGAGCTGTCACCGATTGCGGTGTTGATCGGTTCGATCTATGCGCTGTCGCGCCTGGCCCAGTCATCAGAGTTCACGATTTTGCGCACCGGCGGGCTCGCCCCCGGCCGCGCGTTGGCCCTGTTGGCCGGGCTGGGTGTGGCGTTCGGCGTCGCAACCTTCATCGTGGGCGACTACCTCGCGCCCTTGAGTGAGCGCGCCGCTGCGCAGTTGCAAGCGCGCTTCAAGGGCGGCTTCAGCCTGGGCGATTCGGGCGCCTGGCTGAAAGACCACAACACCACGCCGCAGGGCGAACGCTCTTATTCGATCAACGTCGAGCGCGCCAACGCCGACGGCGAGTTGCTCAACATCCGCGTGTTCGAGTTCGATGGCAGCAGCCGCCTGTTGCGTCGCATCGGCGCAGCCAGCGGGCGAGTCGACGGCGACGGCGTGTGGGCCTTGTCCGATGTGACCATCACCGATTGGAGCGCCTCCGGCGCGCCCGGCACCCGGCTCAATGTGAGCGAAGAAAAACGCGCCACCTACAACTGGCCCAGCACGCTCTCGGCCGGTGTGGTGGCCGCGGCGGTGCTGCCTGAGAGTTCGATGTCGACGGTGGAGCTGTTTCGCTACATCAGCCACCTGGCCGACAACGAACAGGCCGCGCAGCGTTACGAGATCAAGTTCTGGAAGCGTGCGCTCTACCCGCTGGCCTGCCTGGTGATGATCGGGCTGGCCCTGCCCTTTGCGTACATGCACGGGCGGGCGGGCGGCGTGAGCTTGAAGGTGTTCGGCGGCATCATGCTGGGCATCAGCTTTGTGCTGCTCAACAACGTGGCCGCCCACCTGGGTTTGTTGCGTGACTGGACACCCTGGATGGTCTCCGCCGCACCGAGCTTGATTTATCTGTTGTTGTCATTCGCCGCGTTCAGCTGGCTGGTGCGGTACCGATGAGCCCCCCAGTCGCTTCGCTCCTGCCCCCAAGGGGCGCCACCCAATGGGCCGGGAAACCCGTCCCTGGGGTGTTGCTTGATGGACGCTTCGCTGCGCTCGCTCAATGAAATCAGCCAAACCCGGCCTGCTGCTGTTTGCCCATGGTGCGCGCGACCCGAATTGGGCGCTGCCCTTCGAGGCCGTGGCCGGCATCGTGCGCCAACAACGGCCCGGCATGCCGGTAGAACTGGCGTTCCTGGAGTTCATGAGCCCGACCCTGATGGACGCCGGCCATCGCCTCGCCGAACAAGGGTGCACCCTGGTCACCGTGGTGCCACTGTTCCTGGGTGCTGGCGGCCATGTGCGCAAAGATTTACCGGCCCTGCTGGCCGACCTGGCCCAGACCCACACGCGGGTGACCTGGCACCTGCAAACCGCCATCGGTGAGGTCAATGCCGTGGTTCAGGCCATGGCTCAGGCGGCCATGGCTTTGGCCGATAGCCACGCTCCTTCAGACACAAAGTGAGGCTCTGTTGAATTTCGAGTGGGTACAGCGCCGCCTCGACCCGTTCGCCCTGAGCAGGGACTGAGCTTGTCGAAGGCCCGTGCGTCGAAGGGCTGGTGAGCGAAGCCACCTTGCGAGCAGGGCTTCGACAGGCTCAGCCCG
>JBBRFR010000542.1:0-2010 GCA_038241485.1 Burkholderiales bacterium | reverse complement strand
GAAAGGGATCAGAACAGGAAGTAGCGCTGAGCCATCGGCAGCTCGGTGGCGGGCTCGCAGGTGAGCAGTTCGCCGTCGGCGCGCACGGTGTAGCGCTGCGGATCAACTTCCATGGTCGGTAGATAGCTGTTGTGCACCATGTCTCTTTTGGTCACGCTGCGGCAGTGTTGCACCGCCACGGTTTGCTTTTGCAAACCGAAGCGCTCGCGCACGCCAGCCTTCAAACCGGCCTGCGACACAAAGGTGAGGCTGCCACGCGCCAGGGCTGTGCCTAGGGCGCCGAACTGCGGGCGGTAGTGCACCGGCTGCGGTGTGGGAATGGACGCGTTGGGGTCGCCCATGGCGGCCAGCGCGATGCTGCCACCCTTGAGCACGAGAGCTGGTTTCACACCAAAAAAGGCGGGCTTCCACACCACCAGGTCGGCCCACTTGCCCACCTCCAGCGAACCCACGATGTGCGAAATGCCGTGGGCAATCGCCGGGTTGATCGTGTATTTCGCGATGTAGCGTTTGACGCGGAAATTGTCGTGGCGGTCGCTGTCGCCGGGGAGCAGGCCGCGCTGCGCCTTCATCTTGTGCGCCGTCTGCCAGGTGCGCAGAATCACCTCGCCCACGCGGCCCATCGCCTGGCTGTCGCTGCTCATGATGCTGATGGCGCCCAGGTCGTGCAGGATGTCTTCGGCCGCAATCGTTTCGCGCCGAATGCGGCTCTCGGCAAACGCCAGGTCTTCGGGGATAGAGGCGTCCAGGTGGTGGCACACCATGAGCATGTCGACATGCTCATCGAGCGTGTTGACCGTGTACGGCATGGTCGGGTTGGTGGAGGAGGGCAGGAAGTTGGGCTCGCCCACCACGCGGATGATGTCTGGCGCGTGGCCGCCGCCTGCGCCTTCGGTGTGGAAGGCGCAGAGCGTTCTTCCCTTGGTCGCGGCAATCGTGTCTTCCACAAAACCCGACTCGTTGAGCGTGTCGCTGTGCAGCGCCACCTGGGTGTCGGTTTCCTCGGCCACGTCCAGGCAGTTGCTGATGGCGCTCGGTGTGGAGCCCCAGTCTTCGTGCAGCTTCAGGCCGATCACGCCAGCGTCGATCTGCTCGCGCAGCGGCTCGGGCCGGCTGGCGTTGCCCTTGCCCAGAAAGCCCAGGTTCATCGGCAGGCCGTCGGCGGCCTGCAGCATGCGCTCGATGTGCCAGGGGCCGGGCGTGCAGGTGGTGGCGAAGGTGCCGGTGGCCGGGCCGGTGCCGCCGCCGAGCATGGTGGTGATGCCCGAGGCCAGGGCTTCGTCCACCTGCTGCGGGCAGATGAAGTGAATGTGGCTGTCGATGCCGCCGGTGGTGACGATGCTGCCTTCGCAGCTGATGATCTCGGTGCCGGGGCCAATGACGATGTCCACGCCGGGCATGGTGTCGGGGTTGCCGGCCTTGCCAATGGCGGCAACGCGCCCGTCTTTCAAACCGATGTCGGCCTTGACAATGCCCCAATGGTCGATGATGAGCGCGTTGGTCAGCACCGTGTCCATCGCGCCTTCAGCACGTGTTCTCTGCGACTGCGCCATGCCGTCGCGAATGGTTTTGCCACCGCCAAATTTCACCTCTTCGCCGTAGCCGCCGGCGCGCAAGGTGAAATCTTGCTCGACCTCGACGATGAGCCCGGTGTCGGCAAGGCGCACACGGTCGCCCACCGTGGGGCCGAACATGTCGGCGTAAGCGCTTTTGGGAATGCGGGCCTTGGTCAGAGACTCCCTTGGGTGAGACCGCGAAAGCCGCAGACGATTCGGTCTCCTGCGTAGTCCACCAGCTCCACCGTGCGCTGCTGGCCGGGCTCGAAGCGCACGGCGGTCCCGCTGGCGATATTCAGGCGCTTGCCTTGCGCGGCGGCGCGGTCGAAGCTGAGCGCCGCGTTGGTCTCGGCAAAGTGGTAGTGGGAGCCGACCTGCACCGGTCGGTCGGCGCTGTTGCTCACCACCAAGGTGATGGCGGTGCGGCCGAGGTTGATCGGGTGTTCGCCCGCGT
>JBBRFR010000541.1:0-2032 GCA_038241485.1 Burkholderiales bacterium | reverse complement strand
CGACAAAACCAGCTGCTCACGCGCGAGATCGAGGCCCACCAGCGTACCGACGCCGCGCTGCAAGCCGCCAAAGACCTGGC
This sequence comes from Burkholderiales bacterium, assembly GCA_038241485.1. Classification (GTDB taxonomy): domain Bacteria; phylum Pseudomonadota; class Gammaproteobacteria; order Burkholderiales; family Burkholderiaceae_C; genus Rhizobacter. Next base: position 1,952 of record JBBRFR010000541.1, on the reverse strand, counting down.
CGAAGCCGCCAACCAGGCCAAAACGCGCTACGTGGCCGGCATGACGCACGAGCTGCGCACGCCGCTCAACAGCATCTTGGGTTACGCGCAGATTTTGTTGAAAGACGAGCAGGTGCAGGGCCCTCGCCGCGCGTCGGTGGCCACCATCCACCGCAGCGGCGAACACCTGCACGGCCTGATCGATGGGCTGCTCGACCTCGCCCGCATCGAAGCCGGCCGCCTGCGGCTCGACCCGGCGCCGTTGCCGGTGCACGAGTTCCTCGATGACCTGGTGCGCATGGTCGGCCCGCAGGCCGATGCCAAAGGGCTAACTTTCAAGCTGGAGACCAGTGGGCGCATTCCCGAGTATGTGAACGCCGACGCCAAACGCCTGCGGCAGATCCTCATCAACCTGCTTAGCAACGCGGTGCGGTTCACCGACCACGGCAGCGTGACGCTGCGGCTCGACCACCGGCGTGAGGTGGCTCGCTTCGAAGTGATCGACACCGGCATCGGCATCGCGGCACAAGACCAGGAGCGCATCTTCCTGCCCTTCGAGCGTGGCAGCGCGGGGCGGCGCACGGGCGATGCGGGCACCGGTCTCGGGCTCACCATCACCCACCTGCTCACCCAACTGATGGGCGGTGAACTCACCGTGAAAAGCGCCCCCGGCGCAGGCAGCACCTTCACCGCGCGCTTGTATTTGCGCGAGATCGCCGCACCGAGCCAGGCGCGCATCACGCACCGCCCCGTCACCGGCTACCTGGGGGCACGCCGCACGCTGCTGGTGGTCGACGATCAGCCCACCCAGCGGCAGATGCTGGTGGGCCTGCTGATGCCGCTGGGGTTTGGCATCCGCGAGGCGGCGAGTGGCAGCGAGTGCCTGGAGAGCGTGCGCGAACACTGCCCCGACGCGGTGCTGCTCGACGTCTCGATGGACGACATGGACGGCTGGCAAACCGCCAAACAAATTCGCGCTGCCGGCTTTGCCGAGCTGCCCATCATCATGGTCTCGGCCAACGCCTTCGAAAACCAGCAGGCCAAGCTGGCCGAAGCCGGCTGCCAGGGTTTTGTCGACAAGCCGGTGATCGAGTCGGAGCTGCTGGCCGCGCTGCAGCGCCATTTGCAGCTGGAGTGGCTGGCCGAGCTGGCGATGCCGGCCTGGACGGGCTCGGTGGTGTCGGAAGAAGCCGACCCGCTGCCCGCTTCGCTGGTGGGTGACCTGGTGCGCCTGGTGCGCCTGGGCCATGTGCATGGCCTGCGTGTGGCGCTTGATGCCGCGATTCAGTCTCAGCCCGCCTGCGAGCGCGAGCTGCAGCGCCTCAGCGCATTGCTCGATCGTTTTGATCTCGAAGGCTTTTTGGAGCAAGTGGTGAAAAACCTGCAAGGCAACGAGCCGCTGGAGGCTTCGCTGTGAGCACGGTGACGACGGCCCGCGTGGTGATGGTGGTCGACGATGCACCGCAGTCGCTCGGCCCGCTGTGCCAGGCGCTTGAAGAAGACGGCTACACCGTGATCGTGGCGCGCGACGGCGAGTCGGCGCTGGCGCGGCTTGACCTCGTCACGCCCGATGCGATTTTGCTTGACGCGCTGATGCCCGGCCTGTCGGGCTTTGAGGTGTGCCGCCACATCAAACAAGACCCGGCGCTGGCGCACGTGCCCATCATCTTCATGACGGGTTTGTCAGAGACGACGCACATCGTCGAAGGGTTTGAGAGTGGTGGGGTCGACTACGTGGTCAAGCCGGTGCGAGCACAAGAGGTGCTGGTGCGATTGGCCACGCATGTGCGCAACGCGCGCGCCGTGCGCCTGGCGCGCGAGGCCGTCGATGTGGGCGGCCACGGTGTGCTGGTGATCGACGCACAGATGCGCGTGGCCTGGCGCTCGCCGCAAGCGGCGAGCTGGTTGCGTGAGCTGTTCCCCGGCAGCGCCGACCAATTGCCCAACGATTGGCTGACGTGGTTGTCGGCAGG
>JBBRFR010000540.1:0-2050 GCA_038241485.1 Burkholderiales bacterium | reverse complement strand
GAGGCTGCGCGCCTGCTCTTCGCCGTTGGCGGTGAGGTCAAGCTCGGTCTTGCCGGTGTGCTGGCCGCTGAGCGACCAGGTGGTTTCGCCGTGGCGGATGAGGCAGGCCTTCATGTGGTGCGCCCGTGGGTGTTTGTCGCGCGGCAGTCGTCGTGTTGCATCGCGTGTTGAACAAGCATTTGCGCTGGCTTCAATTTCGCTGCGAGGACTTGACTGGCTTGAAAGGCTTGAAAGGCTTGAAAGGCTTCGGCGGGCCGCTGTCACCTAGCATTTGGCCCGCCACCTCGCGGCCGTACATCGATTCTTCGGTCGCGTGGAACGCGGTGCGCGTGGCCTGCACGCTGCCGCTGTAGCGCGGGTCTTGCGGCCGTTCGTGGCTGTTCATGTACAACGCCACGTCCCACGCCTGCTGGTCGCTCAACGTGCCCGGCAGGCCAAGCGGCATGTTGGCTTTGACGAAGGCGGCGGCGTTGTTGATGCGCCCCATACCAGCGCCCCAGTTGAACGAGTTGGGCCCCCACAGGGCCGGGAACACCGCGGTACCGTCTGGCGCGTTTTGTCCCCCGCCATCGGCGCCATGGCACAGCACGCAGTTCTGGGCATACACCTGCTCGCCGCGCGCGAAGTCCGCCGCGATCGCTGGCCGCGCGAGCGCTGGGTAGCCGCGCCCTGCAAGGTTTGGATTGATCGGTGCGCCAGACGCGAGCCAGTAGGAATAACTCTCCAGCGCCACCAGCTCGGGCGCACCCAGCGGCGGGGCCTTGCCGTTCATGCTGTACTCAAAGCAGCCTTGCAGACGCTGCTGGAAGGTGTTGACACTTTTGTTTTTGCTTCGGTAGGCGGGATAGCTGACGAAAGCGGCCCACATCGGGGACGAATCTGCCAGCCGCCCCGCGTCGAGGTGGCAGCTCACACAGCGCAGGCTGTTGCCAACAAACGCAGGCGCGGCGCGGGGTGTGTCGACGAAAATCTCGCGGCCGCGGCGAACCACATCGCCGAACCCGCCTACCGGCATCTCGCTCTCGGGTGGGGGCTGGAATGCCACCGGCGTGCTGGTCGCCGCAGCGGTCACCGTGAGTTCGGCGCGTGGTGGATCGCCCGACAAATCGTTCGACGCCCCTGGCTGCACCGACACCGCCTTGGGTGCCGTCGACGGCGGTGCGGTCGCCAAACGCTCGCTGCGGGTGTCGCTGCGAAGACCTTCGAACGCGCCGCTTGCATGAAGGCCAAATCCGACCATCAGCCCCGCCACCGCAGCGGCGCCCAGGTAGACCCATTGAGGCGTGTTCTTCATCGTGTTGCTCCCGTGGGCAGCGAGGCAAAGTGGTCGGCGACGGCACTCACCTCGGCATCAGACAGCTTCTTCGCCACAACGGCCATCAGACCCATCGGGCCGGGTGGCCGCGCGCCGGTCTTCCACGCCGCCAACTGGTGGGCGAGGTAACTGGCGCTCTGCCCAGCCAATGCCGGGAAGTCTGGCCCCACGCCATGCCCACCGGGGCCGTGGCATTGCTCGCAAGCTGGCAGCTTGTCGGCCCAGCGCCCGCGCGTGGCCAGGGTCGCGCCAATCCCGGCGGGTGGCGACGATACGGCAGAAGTCGGTGCAGATGCCGCTGGCTGCGCTGTGGCGGGTGCCGTGGGTGCAGGCAACGCAGCGTAGTACGCCGATACCGCCGCGCGGTCGGCCACCGACAACGCTTTGGCGATTGGCATCATCACGGCGTTCACCCGTGTGCCGTCCGCGAAGGCGTCGAGCTGGCGCTGCAGGTAGGGAGCGCCCAAGGACGCCAAGCGGGGAAAGCCAGCCTGGGCAAGGCCCTCGCCAGCGACTCCGTGACAGGTCTGACACGCCTGGGCAGCCCCCATGCCGTTCTTGGCGATGGACGCGCCATCGGCACGGCATGCCGCACTCAACACGATGCCCAAACCGAAAGCGAAGCCACGCAAGATCGAGATCATGATTCAGCCTCCTCAGGTATCGACAACGGTTCCACCATGGCGAAAGGGCAGCGCGAAAGCCGGCCGTTCATTCCCGCAGAAAGGACAGCAG
>JBBRFR010000539.1:0-2058 GCA_038241485.1 Burkholderiales bacterium | reverse complement strand
GGCAACCCGTGGTTCGGCACCGATCTGGTGTGGGCCAATGACCTTGGCTTCGATGGCCTGGCCTTGCAGTGGACGCCGGCGCTCACGCCGAGCTGGCGCGGTTTTGCCACGCTTGCGGCAATGCCGGTGCAAGAGGTCGAGCTGTCGACCAATGACAAGTGGTTGTACGGCGTGCAGGTGGGTGCCAGCCAGCCCAGCTCGGCCGAGGGCCTGGGCCTGCGCGTGGGGCTTGGCTACTACCGCTACACCAACCTGGTGGGCCAGGTGAGCCCGCCTAACTCGACCATCAACGATTTCACCGCGGTGCAGTTCGCCCAGAAGGGCAACACCTACTACAACATCGCGTCTGATCCGGCCCGCCCCTTGCTCGGCCTAGCTTCCGATTACCAACTGGTCAATCTCACGGCGCAGGTGGACTTCGCGGTGGCCACCAACAAGCGCGTGGTGCTGACCGGCGACTACGTGCGCAACGTCGGCTTCGACCGTGCCGCAGTGAGCGAGCGGGTAGGCCAAGACGTGGCGCCCGAAACCACCGGCTACCAGGTGCGCGCCGCATTCGGCACGGCCGAGGTCAAGAAGCCGCAGGACTGGCAGGTGTTCGTGGCCTACAAGCGTGTGGAGCGTGATGCCGTTCTCGACGCCTTCAACGACGGTGACTTCCGCCTGGGCGGCACCGATGCGAAGGGCTTCATCCTCGGTGGCAGCTACGGCCTGGGCAAGAACACCGCGGCCTCGCTGCGCGTCTTCAGCGGCGACTCGATCTCGGGGCCACCGCTGGCCATCGACGTGATCCAGCTTGAGCTGAACGTGAACTTCTGAAGGGGCAGCGACCATGACACCGACACGCGCACTTCACCGCCTGCCCACCTTGGCCTTGGTGTTGGCCCTGGGCAGCACGGCATTGGGCGCCATGGCCCAATCGGGCGACGACGCCAAGAAGGCCGCGCGCCGCGCCCAGCTGCAAATGCAGCAGCTGCAGCAAAAGGCCCAGGAAGCCGAAGCCGCTACGGCCAAGATGGAGGGCGACAAGAGCGCGCTCGACAAACAGTTGCGCGACCAAACCCAGCAGGTGGCTCGTCTCAAGGGCGCCTTGCCCAAGGCACTGGAAAGCCTCAAGGCTTCGGAGGCAGCACGCGCGGAGCTGGCCGCCAGCGTGGCCACGCTTGAGAAGCAGCTGGCCGACCAAAAGGCCAGCCACGAGTCGGCGCTGGCCACCGCCGAGCGCAGCGGCAAACAACGCGACGCACAGCAGGCTGTGCTGCAGCGCCAGCACGACGCCCAGGTGGCGCAAGTGAGCGAATGCAGCGCGAAGAACCAACGCCTGGTGCGCCTGAGTGCCGATCTGCTCGACCGCTACCGCAACAAGAGCGTTTCCGATGTGATGAAGCAGCGCGACCCCGTCCTTGGGCTGGGTGATGTGCAGATGTTCAACCTCGTGCAGGAGTACCGCGACAAGGCCGATGCCGAAGCGTTCTCCCCTTCGACCAACAGGTGATACCCACCCCATGAACCCCTTGTGTGCACTGAAGTTCGTCCCGCGTGTGAGCCTGCTCGCCGCGACGCTCAGCCTCAGTTTGCTCGCCACGTCTTGTTCCAGCCTGCGTTTCCCGTCGATCGTGACGGAAGGTGCAGACCCTGCAATACCGGCCGTTGCGAACAGTGAACCCGTGGTGCCGCCCGAGGCCATGCCCGTGGGGGGCGACCCGGCCTATGTGATCGGGCCGGAAGACGCGCTCGAGATCTCGGTCTGGCGCGACGACACGCTGAAGGCCGCGACCCTGGTGCGCCCCGATGGTGGCATTTCGTTCCCGCTCGCCGGTGACGTGATCGTGGCCGGCAAGACGGCCACGCAGGTGCGCGAAGAGCTGGTCAAACGGCTATCGAAATTCATCCCCGAGCCGGTGGTCACGGTCTCGGTGGTGCGGGTTTCGAGCTACCGCATCTATGTGCTGGGCCGCGTCAACAAGCCGGGCGACTTTCAGGTCGGCCGCAACATCGACGTGCTGCAAGCACTCAGCATCGCCGGTGGCATGACGCCTTTTGCCTCGGAAGACGGCA
>JBBRFR010000538.1:0-2081 GCA_038241485.1 Burkholderiales bacterium | reverse complement strand
AGCTTTGCACCCATCGACGAGCGCGAGCTGCGTGTGCTGCGCCATGTGTGGAAGACCATGTCGCACGTGTCGGCCGAGCGCCTGGTCTCGGGCCCCGGCATCCAGCTCATCTACGAAGCGCTGCGCGAAGGAGTGGCCGGCGCCGCTGCCGACCTCAGCACGGCCGAGATCGTGCAACGCGCGCAGCAACAAAGTGACGCCGTGTGTGTGGACACCATCGACTGTTTCTGCGCCATGCTGGGCACGGTGGCCTCGAACCTCGCGCTCACGCTGGGCGCCACCGGCGGCATCTTCGTGGGCGGCGGCATCGTGCCGCGCCTGGGCGACTTGTTCCTGCGCTCGTCGTTCCGCCAGCGCTTTGAAGACAAGGGGCGCTTCTCTTCTTATGTCGCGCGCATACCCACCTATGTGCTGACGGCCGACAACCTGGCCTTCCACGGTGTCTCGTCGCTGCTGGCCGATCACATGCCCGACCGCGACGGCGGCAACCCGCTGCTCGACCGCGTGCGCAACGCGCGCGATGCCTTGTCGCCGGCAGAGCGGCGCGTGGCCAACGTGGTGCTGGAGAACCCGCGCACTGCCCTCAACGACCCCATCGCCGCCATCGCCAAGCTGGCCGACGTGAGCCAGCCAACCGTCATCCGCTTCTGTCGCACGCTCGGCTTTGAAGGCCTGGCCGATTTCAAGTTGAAGCTCGGCTCGGGCCTCACCGGCACCATCCCGCTTCAGCGCACCCAGGTGCGCCGCCAAGACGCCACACCCGACCTGTGCGCCAAGGTGCTCGACAACACCATCTCGTCGATCATGCATTTCAGAGAGTCGCTCAACGTCGACTCGGTCGACCGCGCCATCGGCCTGCTGCGCGAGGCACAACGGGTCGAGCTCTACGCCACCGGCAACTCGTCGGTGGTGGCGCTCGATGCGCAGTACAAGCTCTTTCGTTTTCGCATCCCTGTGGTAGCGCACACCGACGCGTCGATGTTCAGCATGGCGGCCGAGGTGCTGGGGCCCAAAGACGTGGCGGTGTTCATCTCCCGCTCGGGCCAGTCGGCCGAGCTGATTCGCGCGGCACAGACCGCGCGCGACCGCGGCGCCGCGGTGGTGGCGATCACCACCAACCAGTCGCCGCTGGCCAAGAAGGCCGACGTGTGCATAGCGGTCGACCACAGCGAAGACAGCTCCACCTTCGTCTCGATGATCTCGCGCATTCTTCACCTGCTAGTGATCGACATGCTGTCGGTGGGCCTGGCCGTGCGCCGCATGCCGCCACACACCGCGTCGCGCGGCAAACACGAGGGGCCGGACAGCCAGCACACGCTGGCGCCTGGCGTGCTGATCTCGCACATCGCCTGAGCGTCGTCACATGGACGCCGCTGAAGGCTTGGGGCTGGAGCCGATCCACCAGCTGTCGCTGTCGGGTGGCGGGTTTCGCGCCGCTTTTTTTCACCTGGGTGCCTTGCATGCCCTCGCCGCGCAGGGGCGCCTGCGCGAGCTCAAGCTGCTGGTCACGATCTCAGGCGGCTCGATCGCCGCCGGCTTCTTCTTGCAGGAGTGGATGCACGCGCTGAAGCAGCGCCGCACGGTCGATGACCAGGAGTTGGCACGTTGCGCCTTGCGCGCGCAGCAGACCTTGTTCCGCAAGACACGCCACAACCCACGCCTGCGGGTGATGGCCTCGGTGCGCGCACTGAGCAGCGGGCTGGTGCGCAACGAGTTCGGTTTTTCGCTGGCCATGGCGCGCATCAACCACCGTTGGCTCGCGGCCCTGCACCGCGCCACGGCCAAAGAAGCGTGGCCCGCAGCGCTGCCCGAGTGGCGCATCGCCTGCTCTGACTACGCCCGCGGCAGCCGCTGCGTGGTAGTGATCGGCCACCGAGGCTTGCCGCTCCAGAGCGACGCCCACTACCTGTCGATGCAAGACCTGCCGGTGGCAAAGGCGCTGGCCGCGTCAAGCGCCGTGCCTGGCGTGTTCGAGCCGATCCGCTGCGGGCCTTACCACCTGGGCGACGGCGGCGTGCTTGACAACCACGGCCTGCGCGAGCTCGACCCGGCCATCGGCACGGCACTCTGCATCGACGCCT
>JBBRFR010000537.1:0-2083 GCA_038241485.1 Burkholderiales bacterium | reverse complement strand
CGACCGCTGCGACCGCTGCGACCGCTGCGACCGCGCGGCGACTCTAGGAGATCCCCCATGAATTCACGCTTGAAGCACGGCTTGTTGACGGCCGCGCTGGCCGCCAGCGCCCAGGTCAGCGCGCAAGTCACCTTCTATGAGCACGACGGCTTCAACGGCCGCTCGTTCACCACGCAAAAGCAGGTGGGCAACTTCGAGCGCTTCGGGTTCAGCGACCGAGCCTCGTCGGTGGTGGTGCTCAACGAACGCTGGGAGGTCTGCACCGACGCGCGCTTTAAGGGCCGCTGCGTGGTGCTGCGCCCGGGGCGTTATGCCTCGCTCTCGGCCATGGGCCTGAACGATCGGGTGACGTCGGTGCGGGCGTTGAACCGCAATGCGCGCTTTGACGACGACCGTTATGCGCCGACACCCGTGCCGGTCTATGACAACCACCGCCGCCGCAACGAGCGGCTGTACCAGGCCAACGTGACCTCGGTGCGCGCCGTGGTCGGCCCGCCCGAGCAGCGCTGCTGGGTGGAGCGTGAGCAGGTGAGCACGCCACAACGTGGCGGCCTCAACGTGCCAGGCGCCATCGTCGGTGCGCTGCTCGGCGGCGTGCTCGGCCACCAGGTCGGTGGCGGGCGCGGCCAAGACATCGCCACTGCAGGCGGCGCCGTCGCCGGCGCTGCCGTGGGCGCCAACGTGGGCCGCGGCGGTGGCGGCACGCCAGACACCCGCGATGTGCAGCGTTGCGAAACCGTTCCCAGCCAGAACAAACCCGAGTTTTGGGACGTGACCTATGAGTTCCGTGGCCAGGAGCACCACATGCAGATGACCAGCCCGCCGGGGCGCACGGTCACCGTCAATCGCCAGGGCGAGCCGCGAGCCTGAGGGGCACGGCAGCAAGTTTTCTTCAACGACCGAAAGGGACCATCCCATGACCAAGCTCTTCAATCTCAAAACCTCGCTGATCGTCGCCGCCTTGCTGGCCGCACCTGTAGCCCAGGCCGCCACCATGGGCAAGGCCGATTACAAGGCCGCCAAGGACACCATCGGCACCACCTACAAGGCCGACAAGAAGGCGTGTGATGCGCTCTCGGCTAACGCCAAGGATGTGTGCGTGCAAGAAGCCAAAGGCAAAGAAAAGGTGGCCAAGGCCGAGCTGGAATACGGCTACACCGGCAAGGCTTCCGACCAAAACAAAATGCTGAAGGCCAAGGCCGAAGCGACTTATGCCGTGTCCAAGGAAAAGTGTGACGACAAGAGCGGCAACGACAAAGATGTTTGCATCAAGGAAGCCAAGGCCGTGGAGGTCGCTGCCCTGTCCAACGCCAAGGTGGGCAAGAAGATCGACTCGGCCCTGTCGACCGCATCTGACGACAAGCGCAATGCCGAGTACAAGGTGGCTGCCGAGAAATGCGATGCGATGTCGGGTGACGCCAAGAGCGGCTGCGTGGCAAAGGCCAAGCAGCAATACGGCAAGTAATAGCTGCCCCGTTTTTTAGGCAAAGCAAAAGGCCCGCAGTCGCGGGCCTTTTTTTTGTGGGGCGTCATCTTCGTCGATAGGTGACGAAGGCGTAGTCGAAGTGGTTGGGCTCGCCGGCGTGGTGCGTCTCGCGGCTCACCTCGGCGAACTGATCGCGATCCCAGGTGGGGAAGCGCACGTCGCCTTGGTAGTCGCGGTCGATCTCGGTCAGGGTCAGCTCATCGGCCAAAGGGAGCGCGAGGGCATACAACTCGGCGCCACCGATCACAAACGCCTTGGGCGCATCGCTGAGCTGATCCAGCGCTGCTTGCAGAGAAGAGGCGGTGAAGGCGCCTTCGGCCTGCCACAGCGGGTTGCGCGTCACGACGATGTTGCGGCGGCGCGGCAGCGGGCGAAAGCGCGGCGGCAGCGAATCCCAGGTTTTGCGGCCCATGATCACTGGGCAGCCCATCGTGGTTCGCTTGAAGAACTGCTGGTCTTCGGGCAGGCGCCAGAGCAGGGTGTTGTCTTTGCCTATCGCGCCGTTGCGGGCAACGGCGGCAATCAGGCTGAGGGTGGTGCGAGTCATGTGCTCGATTGTCTCAGCCTCGCCGGATCGGTGACCAAGCTCAGCTGCCT
>JBBRFR010000536.1:0-2084 GCA_038241485.1 Burkholderiales bacterium | reverse complement strand
CTGCCGGTGCTCGGCCATTGTTTGGGTGGGCAGCTGCTGGCCAAGGCTTTGGGCGGGCGTGTGGCCACCCACCACGCGCCCGAGATTGGCTGGCTGCCCATCACCCACACCGGCAGCGCGGCGGCGCGCGCTTGGTTCGGCGAAGCGCCCGATGCGGTGGTCTACCAGTGGCACAGCGACAGCTTCGTGGAGCTACCGCCCGGTGCCGAGCTGCTGGCCAGCTCGCCTGCCTGCGCGCATCAGGCCTTTGCGCTGCGCCAGCATTTCGGCATGCAGTTCCACATCGAGATCACGCCGGCCAAGATTCAAGATTGGTTGAACGAGCCGGGCCAGGCCTACCCTGTGAACGTGCTGCTGCACCGCAACAGCGTGCAGGACCCGGCCTCGATGAACGCCGCCACCGCGCTTTACCAGTCGCGCAGCGAAGCCATGGCCGCGCGCATTTACAGCGCCTGGCGCGCGCGCTGGCGCGGCTGAATTCGTGGCGGCCGATCCGGGTTCGCACCCAAAGAGGGACCACGCGCTGAATCGCTGAAGCCGCCTCAGGCTGCATCCAACTGCAGCGGCCGTGGTTTGCCCATCCCATCAATCGCCACGTAGGTCAGGCTGGCTTCGGTCACTTTCACGTACTGGCCTTGGGCGGCAAAGCGCTCTGCAAAAACCTCCACCTGCACCGTGATCGAGGTTCTGCCAATGCGCTCCACATGGGCAAAAAAGCTCAGGATGTCGCCCACCCGCACCGGGTGCTTGAACACAAACTGGTTCACAGCCACCGTGGCCATCCGGCCCTTGGCGTAGCGCGCGGGCAGCACCGAGCCGGCCAGGTCCACCTGAGCCATCACCCAGCCGCCAAAGATGTCGCCATTGGCGTTGCAGTCTGCCGGCATGGGGATCACCTTGAGCACCAGGTCGCGGTCGACGGGCAGCGTGCAGGCGGTGATTGGGCTGGAGGGGGGGCTGGATTCGGTGGACATGGGCACAATCGAGAGTTAACAGCCCGTCATTGTCCCGCATGCGCCCGTCCTCTTCTGCTTCTTCCTCCGTCGGCATGGGCGCGCCGCCCCACAAGAAGGAGCCCGCCAAAGGTCGCTCCGACTGGGCCACGCTGGCTCGCTTGCTGCCCTACCTGTGGGAATACAAATGGCGGGTGGGAATTGCGCTGGGTTTCATGGTGGCGGCCAAAATGGCCAATGTCAGCGTGCCGCTACTGCTCAAGGAGCTGGTCGATTCCATGACCATCAAGCCGGGCAGCGTGGAGGCCATGCTGGTGGTGCCGCTGGGGTTGTTGTTGGCTTATGGCGGCCTGCGGCTTTCAACCGCCATCTTCACCGAGCTGCGCGAGCTGGTCTTCGCCAAGGCCACCGAGGGAGCCACGCGCAGCATTGCACTGCAGGTGTTTGGCCACCTGCACGCGCTCAGTCTGCGCTTTCATCTGGATCGCCAGACTGGCGGCATGACGCGCGACATCGAGCGCGGCACGCGCGGCGTGCAGTCGCTCATCTCGTACTCGCTCTACAGCATCTTTCCCACGCTGATCGAGGTGGCGATGGTGTTGACCTTGTTGGGCACGAAGTTCGACATGGGCTATGTCTGGATCACGCTGGTGGCGCTGGTGCTCTACATCAGCTTCACGGTGGTCGTGACCGAGTGGCGCACCCGGTTTCGGCGCGAGATGAACGAGCTGGAGTCGATGAGCCAGACCCGCGCCATCGACTCACTTTTGAACTTCGAGACCGTCAAGTACTTCAACAACGAGGCGTTCGAAGCGCGCCGTTACGACGAGGGCCTGGAAAAACTCCGCCGCGCTCGCATCAAGAGCCAGACCACGCTGTCCATGCTCAACGCCGGTCAGCAGCTGGTGATTGCGGTGGCACTGGTGCTGATGCTGTGGCGCGCTACCCAGGGCGTGGCGTCGGGTGATCTTACGCTGGGCGATCTGGTGATGATCAACGCCTTCATGATCCAGCTCTACATTCCGCTGGGATTTCTGGGTGTGCTCTACCGCGAGATCAAGCAGAGCCTGACCGACTTGGACAAGATGTTTGTGCTGCTGGAGAAAGAGCGCGAGATCGCCGACGCGCCCG
>JBBRFR010000535.1:0-2100 GCA_038241485.1 Burkholderiales bacterium | reverse complement strand
ACAAAAAAAAGCCGGCTCAGGGCCGGCTTTTTGCCGCTTGTGTCAAAGCGAGAAGCGCCTCAGACTGGCTTTTTCTTGGTTGGCCTGCTCCAGTTGGCCATGCTTACCTGCTTGGCGCGCGCCACCGACAACGCGCCGGGTGCCGTGCTTTTGCTGATGGTCGAGCCCGCGCCCACCGTGCCGCCGGCACCGATCGTGACCGGCGCCACCAGCACGGAGTTGCTGCCCACGTGCACATCGGCCTCAATCACGGTGCGAAATTTGTTGGCTCCGTCGTAGTTGGCGGTGATGCTGCCCGCGCCATAGTTCACCCGCTCGCCCACGTCGGCGTCGCCGAGGTAAGCGAGGTGGTTGGCTTTGGCACCAGCGGCCAGGGTGGAGTTCTTCACTTCCACGAAGTTGCCAATATGCACCTCGGCGCCCAGCACAGCGCCGGGGCGCAGCCGCGCAAACGGACCAATCTCGGCGCGCGGCCCGACCGTCACACCGGCCTTGTCGCCCTGAATGTGGGTGAAGGCTTGCAAGGTGGCGCCAGCTTCGATGCGAGCGTTGGAGATCACGCAGTTGGGGCCGATGCGCACGCCCTCGCCCAGCTCTACCTGGCCTTCGAACACGCAGTTCACATCAATTTCCACATCGGCACTGCACACCAGGGAACCCCGCACGTCGAGTCGCGCCGGATCGGCCAGGCGCACACCCTGCTCCATCAGCGCCTGCGCCCCACGGCGCTGATAAGCGCGTTCCAGCTCGGCCAGCTGCACGGGGCTGTTGACACCGGCCACCTGCACCGCGTCAGAGATGCGGTGCGCCAGCACCGGCGCGCCATCGGCCACTGCGAACTTCACCACGTCGGTCAGGTAGTACTCGCTTTGCGCGTTTCGGTTGTCCAGCCGCGCCAGCCAGCCGCGCAGCAGACGCGTCGGCACAGCCATGATGCCGCTGTAGATTTCGGTGATCGCGCGCTGAGCATCGCTCGCGTCTTTCTGCTCCACGATCGCCAGCACCTCGCCATCCCTCGCGCCGTGGTTGCTGCGCAAGATGCGGCCGTAACCGGTTGGGTCGGCCATGTCCAGCGTGAGCAGCGCCAGACGCTCGCCCGCACACACGTTGAGCAAGGCCTGAAGGGTCTCGGGCCGGGTGAGCGGCACGTCACCCGAGAGCACCAGGGTCACGCCGTCGTCGGCCAAAGCCGGCAGCGCCTGCTGAACCGCGTGGCCGGTGCCCAGCTGCGGCTCTTGGCGCACGTATTTCAGCGCCACCCCCGCCGGCGCGCACAAACCAGCCTCCACGGCTTCAGCGCCGTGGCCGGTGATCACCACCACCGAGCGCGCCGATACCCCGGCGGCGGTGTCGATCACATGCTGAGCCAACGCACGCCCGCCCAATCGATGCAACACTTTAGGCTTAACGCTTTTCATGCGCGTGCCCTTGCCCGCTGCCATCACCACCACATCTACCGGGAACGCCGCCATGCCAACCTTTCCTGGGACCATTGCCGGCCCGCGTTTTGAACTGGGCCGAATTATCGCGCGCACCCTGCTCCTAGCCGCACTCACGCTTCTGCTCAGCGCCTGCAGCGCCACACGCGTCGCTTACAACCAGGCGCCGACCTTCGCCTACTGGTGGCTTGACGGCTATGTGGACTTCACCGGCGCCCAGTCACCCCCGGCTCGCGCAGACATCGACCGCTTCTTCACCTGGCACCGCAGCGCCGAGCTGCCGCTCTACGCCCAACGCTTGGCCCAGTGGCAAGCGCTGGCGCAAAAAGACATCAGCAGCGAACAGGCTTGCAACGAAGTGGACGCCGTCCGAGCCAGCTTCAACCGCATGAGCGAGCGTGGCGTGATGCCGCTCACCACGCTCGCGCTGCAACTCACCCCGACCCAGCTCGAACACATGCAGCGCCACCAGGCCAAGGGCGACGAAAAGTTTGAGAAAGACTTTTTGCGCGGCACGCCTGCAGAGCGCCTTGAAAGCCGGCTGGACCGTGCGGTCGACCGGTATGAAACTTTGTACGGCACGCTCAGCCAGCCACAGCGACAACAGCTCAAGACCGGCCTGCAGCAGTCGGTGTGGGACCCGCAGCGCACCCAGGCCGAG
>JBBRFR010000534.1:0-2104 GCA_038241485.1 Burkholderiales bacterium | reverse complement strand
CGGCTCTGCTCCACCCCGCTTGCGAGCCAAGCATCGCAGGCATCGACAAAGCCTTGCGGCAAACGGCGGCTGGCGAAGTCGCCGAGCACGGGCATCTTGCCGTACCACCCGGGCGCCTCGACGCCCGTCCCTTCGAGCAGTTGCAGCAGGGTGCTCTCGTTCATGACGGCCGTGCTTGGGTGAGTTTTTTTAACGCCCCCGTCCCACACCGAAGTTGCCCGTTCGAAGCCACAACCGTCTCCACAGTCACAACTTCCCAGGGCATGAGAACTGCACCAGTTCAGGCAAGCGGAAGGGGTTGCGCACGCTGCTGGTGGTGACCATGAAGGTTGCCTTGCGGCCGTCCACGTTGAAGGTGGCGCGCCAGCGCTCGGGGGCGCCGGTGGGCTCCAGTTGCTGGCGGTCGAACAGCTTGAAGAGTGCCCACGGCCCGTCGTTCACGAGACCGGAGGCACCGGCGGCTGACACCGGCGTGACCTGCACCCGCACCTGCGAGCTGCCACGCGGGCCCGGCCACTGGATGCTGGTCGGAATTTGCGGGCCGTGCGCGTACTTCACGATCTGGCCGTCGACATCGAGGATGAACTGCGTGATGGTCGCGTCCATCTCGACCGGCTTGAAGTCAAGCCGCAGGCCGACCTGGTTGCCGCCACCGCGGAAGAAGGTGTCGCGGATGGTGGCCGCGTTCTGGAACTGCAGCAGCGTCGAGCTGTCGGTGCCCATGGTCGCGCCGTCGACCTTCCTGAAGCTCCATGGCCGTGTGTTGGTGTCGACAAAGTTGACCAGGTTCTTCTGGAAGAAGGTGTCGAACAAACCGCCGGGCGCGAAGACGCGCGCAAAGTCTTCTTGTGTCGCGTCACGCGTGCTGCTGCGTGCAAACGGGTAACGCCCGCTGATCGCCTGGCGGCAGAACTCGCCTATCTCGGAGTTGATGGCGTTGCCCAGGTTGCTGCGCGTGATCTCAAGCGCCGCCGAGGTGCCGCTCACCGACAGCGTGTTGAGGAGTGACCTCACCGGCTCAGGCAGGCGCGCGGCCTCGGCCTTCACCTTGTTGGGCACCTCTGACGGTGGCGGCACGTTGCCGCCCTTCACTGCTGTGTCGGCGGCGGTCAGCAGCGTGTAGACCTCGCTGATGAGCGCGACGGTGCCATCGACCGGCGCGGGCAGCTTGCCGTCGGGCGACGACACCATCTGGCGCAGGCCGATGAAGCGGTCGTCGACGATGCTCTCGATCGCTTGGCCCGGCGCCACGGCCGACGCCGTGCCCTTGTTGCCGAGCAGGCGTGACAGCTCTTCGCGCGAGCGTTGCAACGCATCGCGGGCCTTGGTCTCGACCTGGCCGACCACGTCTTTGTTGCTGCGCAAGGTGGTCTCGCGCGACATCGCTTTCAGCAGCGGCACCAACGGGTTGTCGGGCGCCGACAGCACACGCGCCATCTGCACCGCCTGCGCCAGGTTGGCGGTTTTCACCATCTTGATGTCAGCGATGAAGTCTTCCCACACTTTGGCGTATTCGCTCAAGAAGAGGCGTCGCACTTCGTCGTTGAGCTGGAGCTTGATGTCCAGGTCTTTCAATGCGTTCTGGCGCGCGCTGTCGTTGACACCGAGCACCCAGCTCTCTTCATCGGCCAACTGGCCGGCCACACGCTCGATTTCGCGCTGGAAGCCCTTGTGGTAACCCTCGTGGGTGAACAACCCCGGCACGCCTTTGGTGAGAGGCTCGCCACTGCCGCGTGTGAACACCAGCGCCGCCCCGGGGCCCGCGGCCCTGGCCACGGTGAACTCGGGGAACTCGGAGCCCACACCCTGACGCTTCAGGCGGCGGAAGATGCGCTCGGTGAGCGGCGTGGCCACCAAGCGGGTGCGTGTCTGCGCGACCAGGGTCTTGTCTTCGGGCAAAGGCGACACCACGGCGCCTTCGGACAGCAGCGCATCCAGGTGCGACTCCAGCGCGGCACGCTGTTCGGTGGTGACCGAGCGCGGCAGCGAGTTTTCCCAATCGGCTGTCACGTAGAGCTTGAGGGCGGCGGGATCGAACCGCTCCGGGTCGTACATCATCACGTAGGCCTTCAAGGCCTCGTACTGCAACTCGGGGTTGTCGTTG
>JBBRFR010000533.1:0-2104 GCA_038241485.1 Burkholderiales bacterium | reverse complement strand
CACCGTCTTGATGGACGCCATGCCCTTGCCGTCGGCAATCATCTTGCTGATGGCGGTGGCGTCGAACTTGCCACTCACCACGTGGTACGTCAGGATGCCGGTGAGCATGCCCTTGTTCTCGGGCTTGAGCAGCGTGTCAACCGTGCCGGCGGGCAGCGCGGCGAAAGCGGCGTTGTTGGGTGCGAACACGGTGAACGGGCCAGGTCCCTTAAGCGTTTCGACCAGACCGGCTGCTTTGACAGCGGCCACCAGGGTGGTGTGGTCCTTGGAGTTCACGGCGTTGTCGATGATGTCCTTGCTGGCCAGCATGGGCGCACCGCCCACCATGACTTGCGCGAAGGCGCCGAGGGAAGCGGTGCCGATGGCCAGTGCCAGAACGGTCTTGCTGAGGGTCTGCTTGATCATGAAATCTCCTTGAGAGGGTTGAAGCCTGAAGAGCGGCTGTTATGAATACGCAGCACGACCCCGCAATGGATTCAAAAAACAGGAAAGAGGGAAATATCGTGCGAGCAGGCCGCTTTTTTTCATCGACGTGGCGCGGCCTTCTGGAGCAGTGGCCAGCAGACGATCACCGCCTGTTTGAAGAGAGGCTCAATCGACACCCCAAGAAGGCACTGGCCCAGGCTGGCATTGCCAAAGCCGTGTCGGTCTACACGCTACGCCATTCGTTCGCGACGCATTTGCTTCAGAGCGGCACCGATATTTGCACGGTGCAAGAGCGCCCTGGGCACTCTGATGTTTCCACCACCATGATCTACACCCATGTGCTGAAGGTGGCTGCTGGAGGCACAGTTGGCTTGCGGGCCACGATGAACACCCGGATGTCCTTGCCTCGGGTGCCGTGCCGCTCGACCGACACGATCTCCATGCCCTGGCGGGTGATGGCCACCTGCAACTCTTCCCCGGTGAAGCACAGCACGTGCGGCGCCTTGCCGATGGCGCGCATCAGCGGGAGCGCGAGGTAGGGAACGAGCGGATTCATCTCGGCGATACAGGGCGTCTTGGCGATCAGCAAACCGCCCGGCCGCAAAGCCTGCACAGCAAGCGCCAGCGCATGGTCAAGCTCAGTCACCAGGTGCAACAGGTAGAAGGCCAGCGCCACGTCGTATGTGCCTTGCCCAAAACCCGGCGCATCGGCGTCGGCCACTGAAAATCTGAGCTGTGGCATCGGCTGGGCTGCCAGCTTTTCGAGGGCGATAGCGATCATGCCGGCCGAAAGGTCGGTCGCCAGCAGGCGCCGGGTGAAAGGCGCCAGGCGCAGCGCGGTGGTGCCGGTGCCGCAGCCGATCTCCAGCACGTCATGCTCGACAGACAGCAGGGCCTGCACACGCCGCAATGTGGCTTTATAGCTGTCGCATCTCGTCCAATGCGTTGAGCGACCTGCAACGCCGCGAAGCCGATATTGCGATCCGCCATGTGAAGCCAGTGCAGCCGGACCTGATCGCCCGGTTGATCCGCGAGGCCGCTGCCAATTTCTATGCGTCTGAAGACTGGGTAAAGGCCCACGGCCATCCGCGCAGCGCCGAAGAAGCGGCCGAACTGCCCTTCGTGGGCTCTTCTGACCGCTCGGGCCAATTCCTGAGCTACTTGCGCCGCCACGGCCTGCCCCTGAGCGAGGCCAACTTCAGCTGTTACGCAGACCACTCGGTGGCCCACTGGGCGTTGGTACACCAAGGTATGGGCATCGGCGCCATGATGGACGAGATCGCCCTTGACACCCCGAGCATCGTCCGTGTGCTTGACGATATGCCGCCAGTGCGCTTCCCGATCCGGCTGGTCACCCACCGAGAAATCCGAACCTCGCGCCGCATTCGGGTGGTGTTCGAGACGCTGGCACGGGGCTTGGTCTCAGGCGCCGCTGAATAAGTCCCCGTGGAGGCAGGAGCCCGAGGCCGGGATACCCGCGCCGAGCAGGATTTTTTCAGCTCTGCCCCAAGTGAATTTTTGGCGATGACAAAGCCCCTGATTTGCTGTTCGATTTCCGGGATACAAGATGCGCAGTGAACCAGGGCGCAGCGCCTTCACCTGCTGTTCAAAACCGATCCAAGGGGCAAGTTTTGGCTTCACTCTTGGTCAATCGCTGCTCGAATTGACAGTGCAAGTT
>JBBRFR010000532.1:0-2117 GCA_038241485.1 Burkholderiales bacterium | reverse complement strand
CAGCGCGTCCATTTCGATGGCTCAGCCGCCGTCGGGCCGGGCTAAGGCGGCAGAGGGCCCCCCTGCGGGGCAGGAGCGCAGTGACGTCGGGGTTGATGTCACTGGCATTCCTGATTAGCGACGTACCTCAGCCAAGCTCCGTTCGCCCTGAGGTATCGAAGGGCTGCGCAAGGCTTCGATATCTCAGCCCGAACGGTGGGTGGGGCAGGGCAGCTGAGCTTGGTCACTGATCAGGCTTAGCGTTTGACGGTAGAAACCTGGACGTAGATCTCGTCCGGCTTGACCATGCCCAGCTCGAAGCGGGCTTTTTCTTCGACCATTTCCAGGCCTTCTTTCAGGTCACGCACCTCGGCGGTGATCTGGTCGTTGCGTGCGTGCGCGGCTTCGTTCAGGGCCGTTTGAGTGTCGAGCTTGGCCTGCAGGTCCATCACACGGGGCACCCCGCCCTTGCCGAGCCAGAGCTCGGTGTGCACCAGCGCCAGCAGCGCCAGCAGGGCCAGGGTGACGACGCGCAAGGCAGGGCTTCAGCGCAGGTTGTAGAAGGCCGCGCGGCCGGGGTAGCTGGCCACGTCACCCAGGTCTTCTTCGATGCGAAGCAGCTGGTTGTACTTGGCCATGCGGTCGCTGCGGCTCATCGAGCCGGTTTTGATTTGGCCGGCGTTGGTGCCGACCGCGATGTCGGCGATGGTTGAGTCTTCGGTCTCACCCGAGCGGTGCGAGATCACGGCCGTGTAGTTGGCGCGCTTGGCCATCTCGATGGCCGCGAAGGTTTCGGTCAGCGTGCCGATCTGGTTGATCTTGATCAGGATTGAGTTGGCAATGCCCTTCTCGATGCCTTCACGCAAGATTTTGGTGTTGGTGACGAAGAGGTCATCGCCCACCAACTGCACCTTCTTGGCCAGGCGCTCGGTCAGGTGTTTCCAGCCGTCCCAGTCGCCTTCGTGCATGCCGTCTTCGATGCTGATGATGGGGTATTTGTCGACCCAGTTGGCCAGCACGTCGGTCCACTCCGGCGCGCTCAGCGTCAGGCCTTCGCTGCCGAGCACGTACTTGCCGTCTTTGTAGAACTCGCTGGCCGCGCAGTCGAGGCCGATGGCGATGTGCTCGCCCGGCGTGTAGCCGGCCTTGTCGATGGCTTCCAAAATCATCTGGATGGCCGCTTCATGATTGGCCACGCTGGGGGCGAAACCACCTTCGTCGCCCACCGCCGTGCTCATGCCCTTGGCGTCGATGATTTTCTTCAGCGCGTGGAACACCTCGGCGCCGTAGCGGATCGCTTCGCGGAAGCTCGGCGCGCCCACGGGGATGATCATCAGCTCTTGCAGGTCGAGGTTGTTGTTGGCGTGTGCGCCGCCGTTGATGACGTTCATCATCGGCACCGGCATCTGCATCGCGCCCGAACCGCCGAAGTAGCGGTACAGCGGCAGGCCACTTTCTTCAGCGGCAGCGCGTGCCACGGCCATCGAGACGGCCAGCGTGGCGTTGGCACCCAGGCGGCTCTTGTTTTCAGTGCCGTCGAGGTCGATCAAGGTGCGGTCGAGAAAGGCTTGCTCCGAGGCGTCGAGGCCCAACACGGCTTCGCTGATCTCGGTGTTGACGTGTTCCACGGCCTTGAGCACGCCCTTGCCGAGGTAGCGCGACTTGTCGCCATCACGCAGTTCGATCGCTTCGCGCGAGCCGGTGGAGGCGCCCGAGGGCACCGCCGCGCGGCCCATGGTGCCCGACTCCAGCAACACGTCACATTCGACGGTGGGGTTGCCGCGGCTGTCGAGAATCTCCCGGCCGACGATGTCAACAATGGCGCTCATTCAGTCTTCCTCTTCGATGGTTCTAAGAAATTTCAGCAGGAGAAGTCGTTCTCAAGCAGCGGTTGCTTCTTGATGACACGGTCCAGCGCGAGCAGTTGTTCCAGCAGCGCGCGCATATGCTTGAGCGGCACGGCGTTGGGGCCGTCGCTCATGGCATTTTTCGGGTCGGGGTGGGTTTCCATGAACACACCGGCCACGCCGACCGCAATGGCCGCACGCGCGAGCACGGGCACGAACTCGCGTTGCCCGCCGGAGCTGGTGCCTTGCCCGCCGGGCAATTGCACCGAGTGGGTGGCGTCAAACACCACC
>JBBRFR010000531.1:0-2117 GCA_038241485.1 Burkholderiales bacterium | reverse complement strand
GATGACTCTGTTCCCGAACTGGCGGCTTGTGGCCGCCGTGGCGCTTGCCCTTTTGTCGAGCGCCTGCGCCACCCTCATCGATCCGCCCGACCAAGGTGCCGATCTGCCCGCGGTGATCGACGCGGTCAACTTGCCCTTGCCGTCTGCTGCATCAGCCCCCATGGCCGCGGCCTCGTCAACTGCCGATGCGGCGTCGTCACCCGATGCCGAAGGCCCGGTGGCGTCAGCGCCGGTCGACCCCTTGCGGCCCGAAGAGCCGGTCGATCTGGAATCCAAGGTCGCCCAGGTCGACCTGTGGGAGCGTCTGCGCCGCGGCTTTGCCATGCCCAACCTCGACACCACCCTCGTGCGCAGCGGCGAGCAGTGGTACTCGACCCGGCCCGACTATGTGCAGCGCATGACGGAGCGCGGCAGCCGCTACCTTTTCCACATCGTCGAAGAAGTGCAGCGCCGCGGCATGCCGACCGAGCTGGCGCTGTTGCCCTTCATCGAAAGCGCCTTCAACCCCCAGGCCATCTCATCGGCCAAGGCTTCAGGCATGTGGCAGTTCATGCCCGCCACCGGCAAACACTTCGATCTGCGGCAAAACGTCTTCCGCGACGACCGGCGCGACGTGCTCGCCTCCACCCGCGCCGCGCTCGACTACTTGGCCAAGCTGCACGGCATGTTTGGTGACTGGCACCTGGCGCTCGCCGCCTACAACTGGGGCGAAGGCAATGTGCAGCGCGCCATCGCACGCAACAAGCGCGCAGGCCAGCCCACCGACTACCTGAGCTTGCGCATGCCGAATGAGACGGCCTACTACGTGCCCAAGCTTCAAGCGGTGAAGAACCTCGTGGCACGACCCGCCGCGTTCTCCATCACGCTGCCAACACTGGCCAACCACCCGTACTTTCTGAGCGTGCCCATCGAGCGCGACATTGACGTGGCCGTGGCCGTGCAGCTGGCCGGCATTTCGCGCGAAGAGTTCAACACGCTCAACCCGCAAATGAACAAGCCCGTGATCCTGGCCGCCGGCACACCGCAGCTGCTGCTGCCGTATGACAACGCCAGCCTGTTCGTGCGCAACGTCGCCGCTCACCGCGGCCCCTTCGCCACCTGGACGGCCTGGGTCGCCCCCCGCACCTTGAAGCCGAGCGAGGCCGCCAAACAAGTGGGCATGAGCGAAGAAGAGCTGCGCGAAGTCAACAAGATCCCGCCGCGCATGCTCGTCAAGGCCGGCTCCACGCTGCTGGTGCCGCGTGCGCAGCACCTGCTGAAAGACGTGTCACTGCACGTGGCCGACAACGCCACCATGGCGCTCGCGCCTGAAGCCGTGCCACCCAAACGCGTGACACACCGGGCCGTCAGGGGCGACACTGTGGCAAGCGTCGCCAAGCGTTACCGCGTGAGCGCCTCACAGGTGGCGCTGTGGAACAAGGTCACCACCCGCGCCAGTTTTTCTACCGGCGAAAGCGTGGTGGTGTTTGTGCCGCAGAAACAGCCCACCATGCGCAGCAAAGGCAAAGCCAAGAAGCCGGTGAAGCGCAAAAGCCGGCCGCGCTGAACTAAGCGCGACCGGCCTTTGCGTGGCCATCACATCAACGCATTGGCCGCGAGGTTCATCGAAGGGGTTCCTCTCGTCACCGTGGGGCCAAAGCTTGAACCCGATGCCGGTGCACTGAACCCCGCCATCGCACTCACCAGACCTTGAACCTGTGTGTCGGTCAGCACCGACCCATCGTTGAACCGGAAGTCCTCAACGTGGTACTGGTTGCCCAGGTACCAGTTCTGGAAAATCAGCTTGTCGGCCGTGCCGTTGATGAGTGCTTCAAGGTTGTTGCCCACGCGGGTGTACCTGAGATCGGCCTGCACGATGCCCGCACCGAGCTGAACACGGTCTCGCACCCCTGCCGTGGTGTCGTTCTCTTGCACCGTGTCTTGGCCGTAGCCACGCCCGAAGAGGTAGATGTCAGCTGCAGCACCACCGATGAGCGTGTCGTTACCGGCACCTCCATCCAGCGTGTCGGCGCCGCCCAGGCCGCTCAAGGTGTTGTTGGCGCTGTTGCCGACGAGTTGATTGTTAAGCGTGTTGCCGGCACCGATGAGGGCCGCAGTGCCCGTAAGCGCCAGGTTTT
>JBBRFR010000530.1:0-2120 GCA_038241485.1 Burkholderiales bacterium | reverse complement strand
TTCGTCGCCGCGTGGACCAAGGTGATGAACCTCGATCGCTTTGACATTGCCTGAGGTTGCGCTTGAGGGGCTGGGTCTGAGGTTGGGCCTGCCTGAGGTTGGCCTGCCTGAGGTTAGGCCGCCGGCTCAGCCGCGAGGATGGTGTTCTGCGTGGAGCTGCTTGAGCCGCTCGCGCGCCACGTGGGTGTAGATGGTGGTGGTGGAAATGTCGGCGTGGCCCAGCAGCATCTGAACGGCCCGCAGGTCGGCGCCGTGATTCAGCAAATGGGTGGCAAAGGCGTGGCGCAGCGTGTGCGGCGAGAGCGGCACCGTCATACCGCCCTGCAGCGCTTGCTTCTTGATGATTTGCCAAAACATCTGCCGCGTCATCGCGCCGCCACGACCGGTGACGAAGAGCGCATCGCTCGCCTGGCCGTGCAAGATGGTGGCGCGCGCCTCGGCCAGGTAGCGCGTGAGCCAGGCGTGCGCTTCTTCGCCAAATGGCACCAAGCGCTCCTTGGCGCCTTTGCCGGTGACACGCAGCACACCGTCGGCCAGGCTCAGGTGCACACTTTTCAAGCTGACCAACTCGCTCACTCGCAGGCCGCTGGCGTACATCAGCTCCAGCATGGTGCGGTCGCGCAGGCCCAGCGGGGTGTCGGTGTCGGGCGCGTTGAGCAGGGTTTCGACCTGCGCCTCGCTCAGCGTCTTGGGCACCCGCAGCGGCTGTTTCGCGCTCAGCAGCTTGAGGGCGGGGTCGCTTTGCAACAGGTGCTCGCGCAGCGCCCAGCGGAAGTAGCGCTTGAACACCGTGAGCCGGCGGTTGGCCGTGGTGGCTTTGGTGGTGGCGTGCTGCGCGATGGCGTGCTCGCGCAGATCGGCTTCGGTGCTGTGGTTGAGCGATTTGCCGCTGGCCTGGGCCAGCCACTGGGCATAGAGCGTCAGGTCGCGCCGGTAAGCGGCCAGGGTGTTGGCCGAGAGGCCGTCTTCAATCCACAGCGCGTCGATGAAACGGTCGATCGCGCTGTGGCTTTGAGCAAGTGGGGTCGTCAATCGAGCTGCAGTTTCTGTTGTGCCACGACCTTCTTGTAGACCTCGAACTCGGCCTTGATCTGCTCGGCAAACTGTTCGGGAGTGTTGGCCACGATCAGCGAGCCGGTGTCTTCAATGCGCTTTTTCACACTCGGGTCTTCGACGGTCTTCTTCACGGCGGCGTGGATCTTGTCGACCACCTCTTTGGGCAGGGCCTTGGGGCCGATGATGCCGTAGTAGGCCATGCGGTTCACCGGCTCCAGGCCCACCTCTTTGAAGGTGGGCACATTGGGGAGTTGGGCCAACCGGGTGGGCGCAGCCACCACGATGGCGATCAGGCGGCCGTCTTTGATGAAGGGCAGGGCCGAGGGCATGTTGTCAAAGATCATCGGCACCTGGCCGGCCACGGTGTCGTTGAGCGCCGGGCCGGCGCCACGGTAGGGGATGTGGGTGACGAAGGTGCCCGACAGGTTCTTAAAGAGCTCCATCTGCAAGTGGCCGATGCCGCCCGTGCCGGAGCTGGCAAACGAGTACTTGCCAGGGTTCTTTTTCAGCTCTTCGATGAAGCCCTTGTAGTCACGCGCCGGAAAGCTGGGGTGCACCGCGATCACGTTGGGTGTGGCCGCCACGTTGATGATGGGCGTGAAGTCGGTCAGCGTGTTGTACGGGATTTTCGGGTTGATGGCCGGGTTGGCAGCCGTGGTGGAGACGGTGGCCATGCCCAGCGAATAACCATCGGGGGCGGCCTTGGCGATCTCGTTGGCGCCGATCGAGCCGCCGCCGCCGGCCTTGTTCTCGACGATCATGGTCTGGCCCAGCGCGACGTTGATCTTCTCGGCCAGCACACGGGCCACGATGTCAGTGGTGCCGCCGGGTGCGAAGGGCACCACCAGGCGCACCGGCTTGTTGGGGTAGGCCTGCGCCCACACGGATGGCGCCGCGGCCGAGAAGACGAGGGCGGTGGCGATGAGGGTTCTGCGGTGCATGCTGGCTCCTGAGGGGGGTGCGAAAGGCAAAGCGCATGCTGCACGCTGAACCCGCCGTTGGCGACTGTGGAAACTACGCAGCAATTTGCACTGGCACACTCGGCTCATGTCCCTTGGCCTGCT
>JBBRFR010000529.1:0-2124 GCA_038241485.1 Burkholderiales bacterium | reverse complement strand
CGGGGCTCCCTGGGTTGGGGCATGAACAGCGTTCGGGTCGCTCAGTCCAAGCAGATCACTAGACGATTCCGGGCATCACTTTGCAATACCTGAAGGGCCAGTCTCGTTTGATCAAATATATCATTTAATGCTCTCAATCTCACCAAATAAATCATCAATTGGATCAAATTTTAGAAAATGCACGCGCATAGATTAGGATGTGGCGGCGTTTTGCCGTGACAAGGCGGCTGCGGTCATGGGCTCCAGGGCCCGAATTCTTGGTCTCGACGAATCTTGAGTGCTATCGCTTGACGGGCGCCGGGACCTGGGTACCGCAAAGAAAATATACTCGCGCATCGCCACCGGCGGCTTGATGCGGGCGCGGCATCGCGCCGGCGGCGCCCCAACATGACACCCCAAACCCATTCCTTGACCTTCTTGCAGGCGAAGCTGCGTTGGCGCCTTTCGGTGGCGCCGATGATGGATTTGTCCGACCGCCATTGCCGCTTTTTCCACCGGTTGCTGTCGCGCAAGACCTTGTTGTACACCGAGATGGTGACCACCGGTGCGCTGATCCATGGCGACGTGCCGCGCCATCTGGACTTCAATCGCGAAGAGCATCCCGTCGCGCTGCAACTCGGTGGCAGCGAGCCTGCTGATCTGGCCCATTGCGCACGGCTGGGCGAGCAGTGGGGCTACGACGAGATCAATCTCAATTGCGGTTGCCCGTCCGAGCGGGTGCAGCGTGGCGCTTTTGGGGCTTGCCTGATGGCCGAGCCGGCTTTGGTGGCCGATTGCGTCAAGGCCATGCTGGACGTGGTCTCGGTACCGGTGTCGGTCAAGCACCGCATCGGCATCGACAAGTGCGAAGACTATGGCTTTGTGCGCGATTTTGTCGGGCAGGTGAGCGAGGCGGGTTGCGATGTGTTCATCGTGCACGCCCGCAATGCATGGCTCAAGGGCTTGTCGCCCAAGGCCAACCGCGAGGTGCCGCCGCTGCGTTATGCCATGGTGCACCGGCTCAAGGCGGAGTTTCCGCACCTGACACTGGTGATCAATGGCGGTATCACCACCGGTGCGCAGATTGCAGAGCAGCTGGAACAGGTCGACGGCGTCATGCTCGGGCGTGAGGCTTATCACAACCCCTGGATTCTCTCCAGTTGGGATCAACGGTTTTACGATGTGCCGCCCTCAGGAGCGACGCGCGAATCGATCGAGGAGCAGATGGTGGACTATATGGAACGGGAGGCGCTCGCCCATGGCACAGCGTGGAGCTCGATTGCCCGCCACATGCTCGGCCTGCGCCATGGGCAGCCCGGTGCGCGGCGCTGGCGTCAGGTCTGGAGCGACCACAAGTTGCGCGATGTCCATCCGCGCGAGGTGATGCGCATCGCGCACCAGAATTCCAACGTGACCTCAGCCGCCGTGGACGAAGCGCATGTCTGAGGCGGTTCATCCGCAGCAGCGCCTGGCGTTCATGCTGATCTGGCTGGTGCCAGCCTTGTGGACCGTGAACTATATCGTCGCGCGTTTGGCGCCCGGCGTAATCGGACCGTACCTGCTGGCGCTGGGCCGCTGGGCCATCGCAGGTGCAGTGCTGGTGGCCTTGTGTGCGCCCGAGTTATGGCGTGAGCGGCGCCACATTCGGCAGTGCGCCTGGCAGTATCTGGTCCTGGGAATTTTGGGCATGCTGATCTGCGGTGCCTGGGTCTACCAGGGCGCGCGATCGACCGGAGCGATGAACATCGCATTGATTTACGCGGCATCGCCGGTGATGATCGCGCTGGGCGCCGGTCTGTGGCTTGGCGAGGCCTTCGGCAGACGGCAGGCGGCCGGTGTGGTACTGGCGCTGGCCGGCGTGCTGCATGTCATCGTGCGCGGCCACTGGACCGCGCTGGCGGAGTTGCAGTTTGTCCCGGGCGATGGCTGGGTGCTGGCGGCGACCATTTCCTGGGCGGCATTTGCGCTGCTGCAAAAGCACTGGCCCAGTCCGCTCGGCGCCACGGCCCGGCTGGCCACGATCTGCAGTTTCGGTGTGCTGAGCCTGTTGCCGTTCGCGGCCTGGGAACTGACCGAACCCGACATGCTGGTCTGGGGCCCGCAGGCACTGTGGCTGGTGCTGGCCGCCGCGGCGTTGCCGGGGTT
>JBBRFR010000528.1:0-2129 GCA_038241485.1 Burkholderiales bacterium | reverse complement strand
TGGCGGGCGTGGGTTTGTCGAACACGCTGAGCACCGGCGTGGGCGGCACGTCGGCCAGCAGCACCGTCGTCAGCTCCAGATCAACAGCGATGGGTTCGTCTTTCAGGCGCAGGTAGATGCGGCTCATCTCGCTCGGTTGGCCGGAAATCGGCGCCACGCCTTCGGCGAATCGCATGTCCATGTGCTGCGTGAAATTGGGCCCGATTCCGCGCGGCAAGGTGCGCGGCGCAATCTCTTCGGGCAAGCGAGAAATGGCCGGGCGCTCAGGTGCTTTGACCGGCACGATGGTGGCGCGGTCGACACCGAACACGCCCAACAGCAACGCGGCCGTTTGCCCTTGCTGGCGCACCAGGGCTTGCACCTGGCGCACGTTTTTTCCTTCACGCAGCAGGTTGACGCTCACCTCGACCGGGCCGGCAGCCACCGGGCCGATGAAGCTGGTTTGCAGGGCGCGCAAACGTACCGTGGCGGGCCACGCCGCACCGGCCACGTCGCGCATGGCTTGAACCGCGAGCACGGAGATCAGGCCACCGAAGGAGGTGCGGCCTTGCAACCAGTCTTCGGGCACGGTGAAGCCAACGTTGTCGGCTGTGCGAGTGCGTGCGGCCAGGAGTGTGGACAAAGGGGTGAAGGTGCTCATGCGGGCGTGTGGGTGAGTCTTTGCAAATCCTGATTCGCGACGAACCTCAGCCAAGCTCCGTTCGCCCTGACCCTTCGTTACCTCAGGACTGGGCGAGTGGAAGGGCTGCGCAAGGCTTCGATACCTCAGCCCGAACGGTGGTGGGGCAGGGCAGCTGAGCTTGGTCACTAATCAGGTTGCAAATTATCCCGACCGCCGCTTGCCCGTGCTGCCACCCGGGTGACAGCACGGTGGCATGATGCCGCCCGCAGCCCCCTCCCGAAGGATTCATACATGCGCCGTTTGCCCCGCTCCGCCATCTTGAACCGTCGGCTCGTGCCGCTGCTCGCCGCCGGCTTGATGCTGGCGACCACCTCGCTGCACGCTGCACCGCCCAAAGCGCGTGAAGGCACGCTGGGTGGCGGCAAGGCCGGCGGCCCGATCCTGAGCATGGCCCAGCTGCGCGCCTGCATGGCGCAGCAAGCGGGCATCCAGAGCCAAAACGAAGAAGCGACCAAGGCGAAGCAGCAGTTGGCAGCCGACGTTGCCGACATTGACCGCAGCGCGGGCGGGCTCAAGGCCGACTTGGCGAGCCTGGATCGCACCAACAAAGAAGCTGTCGAGGTTTATGTGGCGCGGGCGCAAGCGCATGACAAGTCGATCGACAGCTACCAAGAACGCGAGTCGCGTTTCAATGTGCGGGTCGAAGCCTTGAACGAGCAGCGTGCCGCCTTCGCCAAAGCCTGCGACGGCCGCCGCTACCTGGAAGACGACTACAAGGACATCAAGGCCGGCAAGTGACCCTTTAGGGGGGGGCGCCTGGCGAGGCCACGCCTCTAGAATCGGCGCCTCTCCCAACCAGAGACGCACCATGACACTTGCCACAAGCAACCCGTTGGTGCAGCCGTGGAATACCCCGCACGGGCTGCCCCCTTTCGCCGAGGTTCGCGCCGAACATTTCAAGCCGGCGTTTGACGCCGCACTGGCGCGGCACCTGGTCGACATCGACGCCATCGCGGCCTCAACGCAAGCCGTGAGCTTTGATAACACCGTGGCAACGTTCGACCGCAGCGGCCGGCTGCTGGCGCGCATCGAGGCGCTGTTCTACAACCTCACCGCCAGCGAAACCTCGCCCGAGCTGCAGGCGGTGGAGCGCGAGATGGCCGCGCCGCTGGCGGCGCACAACAGCGCCGTCTACATGAATGCGCGCCTGTTCCAGCGCATGGATGCCTTGCACGCGCAACGCCACACTCTCGGCTTCACGCCCGAGCAGACTCGCCTGCTGGAGCGCTTTCACCTCGACTTCGTGCGTGCCGGCGCCAAGCTGGGCGAGGCCGCGCAAAAGCGTTATGCGCAGGTGATGCAGCGTTTGGCCGAGCTGACCACCCGCTTCAGCCAGAACGTGCTGGCCGATGAATCGGCCTTCCGCCTGGTGCTGCGCGACGAGCCCGACCTGGCCGGCCTGCCCGACTTTGTGCGCGCCGCCGCGCGCCAGGCCGCCGCCGAGCGT
>JBBRFR010000527.1:0-2143 GCA_038241485.1 Burkholderiales bacterium | reverse complement strand
CAGCCATTTCGGGCGGTCACGCTCGGGTTGGTCACTCTCGAACACCAGGCCGTTGTCTTGATCGGTGGCGATGGTCTGCTCGCCGCGGCCCTCTGAACCCAAGGCGAGCCAGCAGGCGTTGGCCATGTTGACGCCGCACTCGGCCGCGAGCAGCTGCACCAGGCGCTCGGTGAGCCGGTCGTTCAGGTGGCTGATGAGCTGGGTGATCTGGCGTGCGGCCACACCATGGGCCAGCAACTCGTGGGCGAAGCCGCGGATCTGGCGCGCACTTTCGGCCAGGGTGTCGACGTCGGTGGCGCCACGTATGGCCGCGCTGATGGGCCGCAGCGTGAGCCGCTGCAACGCAAACACGTCTCGCTCTGACACCAGGTTGACCACCTGCCCCGCTTCAGTCACCGGCACGTGGCGCAAGCCCTTGCGTGACATCAACAGCGCCGCGTCGTGCAGCGTGTGCTGCGCCGTCAGCGTGTGAACCGGCGCGCTCATCACGCGCTCGATCGGCGTGGTGAGCGGCAGCTGGGGCAGCACCACCCGGCCGATGATGTCGTCGCGGGTCAAGATGCCGATGGGCGCGCCCGCCGCATCAAACACCAGCAGCGAGCCGATGCGGCGCTCGTGCATGGTCGTGAGTGCCTCCGACAGCGGCGTGTGCGGCGGCACCCCCAGCGGCGTCTTGCGCGGCAGCCCGCCGAGCGGCGACTCCTGGCTTTGTTCCGCCAAGGTGGACGACGCGGGGTCGACCGGCAGGGTCAGGTCGTGATCGCTCATCGGTCAGTACGCCAGCTTGGCGTAAGGCGACTTCTGCGAGGCCTCACGCGCTTGCCTAAGCGTGTGAATACCACGCTCGGCCAGCAGCGGCACCAGCTTGAGGAACACCTCGGCGGTGACGATGGCGTCGCCCAGCGCGGTGTGACGCCCGATCACCGCCACGCCCAGGCGTTCGGCGATTCGCTCGAGGCGGTGCTCGGCGTCGGGGTGGCCGGGGTGGGCCAAGGCCGACAACATCAAGGTGTCGAGCACCGGCTGCTCGAACGCCACGCCGGTGCGCGGCTGCGCCAGCTGCAAAAAGCGCATGTCAAAGGCGGCGTTGTGCGCCACCAGCACGGTGTCTTCGGCAAAGCGAGCAAACAGCGGCAGCACCTGTTCGCTGGCGCTCTGGCCTTCAAGCATAGTGGCGCTGATGCCATGGATCTCTTGCGACGCGCGGCTCACCGGCTTGATGGGTTTGATCAGGCGCTCGAACCGCTCGTGGCGCAGCAGCCGGCCGTTGACGATGCGCACCGCGCCGAGGGAGATGATCTCGTCACCCTCCGACGGTGCCAGGCCGGTGGTTTCGGTGTCGAACACCGTGCAGCTCAGGTCGGCCAACAAACGCTCGTCCAACTCGGGGGTCTGGCCGGGCTGGCTGAAGAGGTCGAAGTCGTAATACACGGGGCGTGCCGCCAGCGGCTGCGGCGCAGGCACAGGCGGCGCAGGGCTCGCCGACGGCAACTGCAGGCACAGCCGGGCCAGCCCTTTGTCGCGCTCGGTCTGAGACCACATCTCGGCGCCATGGCGCAGCAGCAACTGCTCCAACGTCGCCCCACCCGCCGGCCCATCGCCGACCGAACCCTGTGCACAAGGCTCGGCCTGCCACTGGCGCCACTGCTCGGCCTGCGGCGCGGGGCCGCTCCAGCTGAGCGACAACCGCACGTAGCGCCCCATCGCCGCCGCCTCGATCACCACCGAGCGCACGCCAAAGGCGGCCACCACACGGCTCAGCACATGGGTCAGGGCCTGCACCAGGCCGTGGCTGTCAACGCTCAGCCACAGGGGCACACCTTCGTCGCGGTAGGCGGCCGCCAGGTTCAAGCGGCGCTCCAGGTTGCGCTGCAAAGCAAACACCAGGTCGGCCGCGAGCATGTCTTCAAGCGGCCACAGCAGGCCCGGCGCGTCACCGTCGGCGCCCGCAGCCGCATCGAGCTGTGCCGACAAGGCCGCGGCTTCGTCGTGGATCACGGTGGTGAAGCGCAGGCGCTGCGCCGCGTCCATGTCGGGGTACTGCTGCACCGTCTCGGCGGCGGCGCGAATGTTGGCGATGGCCGCACGCGAGCCTTCAGTCAGCTGGCGCATCAGACGCTCGCGCCGGGTGTCGGAGTCGATC
>JBBRFR010000526.1:0-2157 GCA_038241485.1 Burkholderiales bacterium | reverse complement strand
CTGCACGAAATCAAGACCGCCTATTACGAAAATGCGGTCAACGAAGGGCGGGTGCACCTGCGCCATGGCGTGTTGGCGCTGATCAACGCCGCCCACGCCGAGGGCCTGCAGCTGGCGATTGCCACCACCACCTCGCCGGTCAACGTGTCCGCGCTGCTGCGCAAGGCGATTGGCGCCGACTGGCGCCACATGTTTGTGGCGGTGGGCGACGGCTCAACCTCGCCGGTGAAAAAACCCAACCCGCAGGTGTACCTACAGGTGCTGGGTGACATGGCCGTGCCCGCTGCCCACTGCCTGGCGTTCGAGGACTCGCCCAACGGCCTGCGCGCGGCCATGGCGGCAGGCTTGCAGACGGTGATCACACCCACCGAATTCAGCGTAGAGCCCAATTTCGAGGGCGCTTTGCGCGTGTTGCCCGACCTCTCAAGCGTCACGGTGGCGCAGCTGCGCGAGTGGCTCAATGAGGCCGGACCGTTGCCAGCCGCGCAATAAGCTGCCCCCACTGACCCAACGCCGCTCCCCATGCCACTCGCCCGCCGCTCCACGCTGACGCAATTTCTCATTGAAGAACGGCGTCGCTACCCCTCGGCCAGCGGCGATTTCAATGCCTTGATACTGGATGTGGCACTGGCCTGCAAGACGCTGGCACGCAGCGTGGCTTTTGGTGCCTTGAGCGGTCCCCTCAGCACGGGTTTTGGCGGCCTGCTCGCCAGTGGGGTCGGCGGTTTTGCCAGCGGCTCAGGTCATGCGCAGCCAGGCCCAGCCGCCGATGGCGCTGCGCAGGAAAGCATGGGGCATGCGATTTTTGTTGACGCCAACCACTGGGGTGGTCACTTGGCGGGCATGGCGTCGGCCACGGTCGCCGAGCCGGTGAACATCCCGGCGCCAAACCCGCGTGGCAAGTACCTGCTGGTGTTCGACGCGCTGGAAGGCGCCGACCAGGCCGACCTCAACGTGGCGCTGGGCAGCGTGTTTTCCGTGTTGCGCGCTCCATCGGCGCTTGCAGATGGTGGCCGAGAGCTGAGTGCCGAAGATTTCTTGCAGAACGGTGTGCAGCAGGTGGCGGCCGGCTACGCGCTGTACGGGCCTGCGACGCAATTGGTGCTCACGGTGGGCGCTGGCGTGCACGGCTTCACCCTGGATCCGAACCTGGGCGAGTTCAAGCTCACCCAGCCCAACATCCGCATTCCACACGACACCGACACCTTCGCCATCAACGCTGCCAACGCCCGCTTTTGGGAAGCGCCGGTGAAACGCTATGTGGATGAGTGCCTGGCTGGCAAAAGCGGCCCGCGCGGCAAAGACTTCAGCACCCGCTGGATCGCCAGCCCCGTGGCAGAGGCCCACCGCATCCTCATGCGGGGTGGCGTGTTTTTGCGCCCTCGCGACGCCGAAGACGCAACCCGGCCCGGCTGCCCCGGCCTGCTGCACCAAGCCAACCCGCTGGCCATGCTGATCGAGCAGGCCGGTGGTCGCGCCAGCACTGGGCGTGAGCCGGTGTTGCAACTGGTGCCAGGCAGCCTCTCGCAGCGCACCGGTCTGGTGTTCGGCTCTCGACACGAAGTGGAGCGCATTGAGCGCTACCACCACGAGCCCGCCGCGCTTGCCAGCAGCGGCAGCCCACTGTTTTCACCGCGCTCGCTGTTTCGCGTCTGAGCCGAACGCGGCCCATACTGCAGGCCCTACCGCACACGCCAGCGCGTGTCATTTGTCACTGCCCCCCCTTTTTCGCCAGACCCCATGTCCGAACGCCATCCCATCGTTGCCATCACCGGCTCCAGCGGCGCTGGCACCTCCACGGTGACCAGCACCTTCCAGGCCATCTTTCGCCGCGAGGGGGTGACAGCCGCGGTGGTCGAGGGCGACAGCTACCACCGCTACGACCGCGAGGCCATGCTGCTGCAGTCGCAGCGCGAGGAGGCGGCCGGCAACAAGCACTTCAGCCACTTCGGCGCCGATGCCAACCTGTTTGGCGAGATTGAGAACCTGTTCAAGGTCTACGCCGACACCGGCACTGGCCGCTGCCGCCACTACCTGCACAACGAGGAAGAGGCCGCGCCCCACAGCCAGGCGCCGGGCACCTTCACGCCCTGGGTGCCGTTGCCCGAAGGTACCGACTTGCTGTTTTACGAAGGCCTGCACGGCGCGGTGGTGACG
>JBBRFR010000525.1:0-2159 GCA_038241485.1 Burkholderiales bacterium | reverse complement strand
GCCGTTGTCGGTGGCAACGATGAATTCGGTCGCATCCATCTCGTGCGCGGCCCTCAGTATGGCGCTGGTGGAGCCCACCGCGTCTGCCAGCGCCACCACGTCGGCGGGGGACTCGGGGTGCACCAGCACCCGGGCTTTGGGGTGGTCCTTTTTCAATGCTTCCAGTTCAAACGCTTTGAACTCGTCGTGCACGATGCAGGCACCGTTCCAGAACACCATGTCGGCGCCGGTTTCGCGTTGGATGTAGCCGCCCAGGTGCCGGTCTGGCGCCCACAGAATTTTTTGCCCCGCGTCTTTGAGGGCGCGCACGATGTCGAGCGCGCAGCTGCTGGTAACGAGCCAGTCGGAGCGGGCCTTCACCGCTGCGCTGGTGTTGGCGTAGACGACCACGGTGCGGTCGGGGTTGGCATCGCAGAAGGCGCTGAATTCGTCGATCGGGCAGCCGAGGTCGAGCGAGCAGTTGGCGTCCAGATCGGGCATCAGCACGGTTTTTTCTGGGCTCAATATCTTGGCAGTCTCACCCATGAACTTGACGCCTGAAACCACCAGCGTCTGCGCTGCGTGGTCCCGGCCAAAGCGGGCCATTTCAAGCGAGTCGCTCACGATGCCGCCGGTCTCAATCGCCAGGTCTTGCAGATCAGGGTGCACGTAGTAATGCGACACCATCACCGCGTTGCGCTCTTTGAGCAAGCGGCGGATGCGCTCCTTGAGCTCGGCGCGCTGTTTCGGCCCCGGCTCCACCGGCACCCTCACCCAGGCGTGTTGGGTGGGACAGGCGGGCTGCTCGTATTCGACGTCGATGACGGTGGCTGCTGATTCGTTCATGGTTTAGCTCCTTCGGTACCTATGCGCCTCGATAGCGGTGAATTCATTTCAGGGCGCCGTGGAACCGGCTTTGCCGGGCCGCCAGTGCCGCCTCCTAGGGGGTCGCGCGCAGTGCGGCGGGGGCTTACACCATGCGCAGCGAAAAGTCGATCGCCTTCACGTCTTTGGTGAGCGCGCCGATGGAAATGCGGTCAACCCCGGTTTCTGCCAGGGCGCGCACGGTGTCCAGGTTCACGCCGCCTGAGATCTCCAACACCGCGCGGCCTGCGTTGAGGCGCACGGCTTCTTGCAGCGTGGGAATGTCCATGTTGTCGAGCAGCACCATGGTGGCGCCGCTGACCAGCGCTTCGTCCAGCTGCCCCAGCGTTTCCACCTCGATTTCGACAAAGCGCGCTTGCGGGGCGGTCTCGGTCACCCGTTTAAGAACCGCGCTCACGCCGCCGGCAGCAGCGATGTGGTTTTCCTTGATCAGCACCGCGTCGAACAACCCGATGCGGTGATTCACGCCCCCCCCCGGTGGTGACCGCGTATTTCTGCGCCAGCCGCAGGCCAGGGATGGTCTTGCGCGTGTCCACGATCTTGGCGCGGGTGCCTGCCACAGCATCGACAAACAGCGCCGTTTTGGTGGCCACGGCGGAGAGCAATTGCAGGAAGTTGAGGGCGGTGCGCTCGGCGGTGAGCAGTGCCTGCGCGTTGCCTTCAATCTCCAGCACCACCTGATCGGCTGCGCAGCGCTGGCCCTCGGTGACGTGCCAGGTGAGGCAGGCCTTGGGATCGCAGGCCAACACCGCCGCCTGCACCCAGGGCGCGCCGCAGATGACTGCCGACTCGCGCGCCAAGATGCGGGCTCGGGCGACGCGCGAGCTGTCCACCAAAGCGGCGGTGAGATCACCGGTGCCCACGTCTTCGGCCAGGGCGCGCGCCACATCGGCGTGTGCCAGTTCGGCGAGGTCAGCGGGCGTGAATTCTGAGAGGTGTTTCATGGGTTTGAAGCATAGCGCGATCGCATATAGTGCCCGTCTCAAGGCCCGTACAACCTCGGTGCCTGCCTTGTGCGCCCAAGAGGAGACAACATGAGCCAGACCAACCCCGACGCAGCCCCAACCGGCACGCCCTACGGCACCCTTCCCTCGGCCTCGCCCCTGCCGCACCGCAAGCCAGTGAGCCTGCCGCGCTTGCAGGAGATGCGCGAGCGCGGTGAAAAAATCACCATGCTCACCGCCTACGACGCCACCTTTGCCGCCGTGGCCGATGCCGCGGGCGTGGAGTGCATTCTGGTGGGCGATTCGCTGGGCATGGTCTGCCAGGGACTCAGCAGCACCGTGGGTGTGACG
>JBBRFR010000524.1:0-2163 GCA_038241485.1 Burkholderiales bacterium | reverse complement strand
AACTGGCCCAAGATCAAGTTCCACGCGCTGCGCGAGCACGCCGGCTTGGTGTTCCAGAAGCAGCTCGAAGGCTGACTGCCCGCGCCACGCGGGCGTTGCCTTGCCCCACAAGGCTGCGTTTCGTCGCGCCAAGATTGCCGGCAAAACGCTTCGCCGGCACAGTGGCACCACCCGTCACCGGAGCCCGCCATGCTTGTGAAGTCTCTGTTCTCCTACGCGCACTTCATCGCCGCCTTCGGCATCGCGGCCACGCTGTTTTTCGAGTGGTTCACCTTTTGCAAGGCACCCACGGCCACCGAGGCCCACCGCCTGGCGCTGGCCGACCGCTGGTACGGGCTCTTCGCCGGCGCCTTGGTGGTGGTGGGGGCGATCCGCGTCTACGCCGACGGAAATGGCCTCGAGTATTACGGGAACAGTCCGTTCTTCCGCGTGAAGCTGAGCTGACCCTAGACTTTCAGGCATGACCGCCAGCCCCTCGCGCCTCTCGCTCTACCTCAACCTGATCCGCTGGGATCGCCCGGCCGGCAGCTACCTGCTGCTGTGGCCCACCTTGTCGGCGCTGTGGATCGCGGCGGGCGGCTTCCCGGGTTGGCATTTGCTGGTCGTATTCGTGCTCGGCACGTTTCTGATGCGCAGCGCCGGTTGTGCCGCCAACGACGTGGCCGACCGCGACTTTGACAAACACGTCCAACGCACCGCCCAGCGCCCGGTGACCAGCGGTGCCGTCAGCGCCAAAGAAGCGCTGCTGCTCGGCGCGGTGCTCGCCTTCATCGCCTTCCTGCTGGTGCTCACCACCAATGCCGCGACCATCGCGTGGAGCGTGGCGGCGCTCGCCGTGAGCATCTTCTACCCCTTCACCAAGCGTTTTTTCTCGATGCCGCAGGCGGTGCTGGGGGTGGCCTTCAGCTTCGGTATTCCGATGGCGTTTGCCGCGGTGCAAGGCGAAGTGCCGGCCGTCGCGTGGTGGCTTTTGCTGGGCAACCTGTGCTGGGTGATTGCCTACGACACCGAGTACGCCATGGTCGACCGTGACGACGACGTGAAGATCGGCATTCGCACCTCGGCCATCACGCTGGGGCGGTATGACGTGGCCGGCGTGATGCTCTTCTACGCGCTCTTTATCGTGGTGTGGGCCGCCGTGGGTGCGCAGCGGGGCCTCGGTTGGCCCTACTTCGCTGGCCTCGCGGTGGCGGCTGGCATCGCGGGCTGGCACTACACGCTGATCCGCACCCGCTCACGCGACGGCTGCTTCCGCGCCTTCCGCCTGAACCACTGGCTGGGCTTCGCGGTGTTCGCAGGCATCGCTGCCGACTACACCAGCCCCGCGATCTGACGGGGGGCTCAAGGATACAGACCACGCTCCTCGCGTGCAGTCAAGATGCGCTCGCACGCCACGGCGAACGTGGCGGTGCGCAGCGTGATCTTGTGGTGGTTGGCGGTGTCCCAGATGTGTTTCAGCGCGTCGACCATGATTTTGTCGAGCCGCACGTTGATCTCGTCTTCGCTCCAGAAGAAGCTGCTGAAGTCTTGCACCCACTCGAAGTAGCTCACTGTCACGCCGCCGGCGTTGCAGATCACATCAGGCACCACCAACACACCACGCTCCTGCAGCACGTCATCGGCCTCGGGCAGGGTCGGGCCGTTGGCGCCTTCGAGCACAAGCTTGGCCTTGATGCGGTTGGCGCGCGGCACGGTGATCTGGCCTTCGAGCGCGGCCGGGATCAGGATGTCGCAGTCCACACCCCAGAAGTCTTCGTTGTCGACTTTTTCAGCCTCCTGGTAACCGGCGATGCCACCGTCGCGCTTGAGCACGGCCATGGTGTTGGCCATGTCAAAGCCCTTGGGGTTGACGAGGGTGCCGGTGTGGTCTTGAACCGCCACCAGCGTGGCGCCTGCGCCAATGAACAACTCGGCCGCGGCACTGCCCACGTTGCCCATGCCTTGCACCGCGATGCGGGCGCCATTCAGGTTGAGCCCGATGCGGCGTGCGGCCTCACGGCCGGTCACGAACACACCGCGCCCGGTGGCCTTCACGCGGCCCAGTGAGCCCCCCAGGTGCAGCGGCTTGCCGGTGACCACGCCCGTGGCGGCGGTGCCGGTGTTCATTGAATAGGTGTCCATCATCCAGGCCATGATCTGGCCGTTGGTGTTGACGTCGGGCGC
>JBBRFR010000523.1:0-2164 GCA_038241485.1 Burkholderiales bacterium | reverse complement strand
CGGTTCATGCAACGATACGACTTGCTGATCACGCCCTCCGTCGCGGTGCCAGCGTTCGACAACCGCACGCCCGGCTCGGTGGCGATGTCGCCCGAAGCGATGCTGGCATGGACGCCATTCAGCTATCCATTCAACCTGACGCAGCAGCCCGCGTGCACGGTACCCTGCGGCCTCACGGCCGACCGCCTGCCGATCGGATTACAGTTCGTCGGCCCGATGTTCCGCGACGACCTCGTGCTGCGGGCCGCGGCGACCTACGAGGCGATTCGGCCGCTACCGCGCCCATCGGTGACGCGGTCGACCTGAGGATCACCCCAATCGTTCTCTCGAGGTTGACCTGTTGCCAGGATCAGGCCCGGTACGAACGCGAACGCGAACGCGAACACCAACTGAAGGTCATGGGCGCTGGCCGCTAGAGTCATCGACACCGGCGACTACTTTTTTTGATGGCGGAACGGTCTGCTGGACCCTGGCGTCGGGCTGCTCACGTTGTACTGTCACCGAGCGAAACCAGCGTGCGCGCCGGCGATGTGCTGCGCGCCGGCGAGAGAGTGGTGCCGTCGGCGCAACCGGTCCGCACCGGCATTGGGGCGAGATGTGCGAGATGCTGCAGCAAGGCCCTCCCGGCACCCGCATTGCGATGGGCGGGCGTGATGTACAGGTCTTCCAGGTAGAGGCCTCTCTTGCCTTGCCAAGTGGAGTAGTTGAAGAAGTAGACGGCGAAGCCGGCTTCCACGCCGTCGACGCTGCAGATCAGGGCACGGGCCGAACCGGATTGGAACAAGGACTCGCGGATGTCGTCTTCGTCCTTCACCGAGCTGATTGAAGATGGGCACCTGGGTGTCCATTGGACGGAGCTGGAGCATGGGTTTGTGCCTTTCTGGGTGAACGACTGGAGAGTAGAGATACATCACCGGACAACGCGCTGCAACAGTCCATGCAGCACATCGGGCAGTTCCGACCAGGCCAAAAGCCTGTTTGTCATCGTGTCGAAGCACATGAAACTCAGAGGTCAGTTAGCCGGGCACCAGCGCTGCACCGCCTCCGCGGTGTCGAATGGCCCAGTGTTGAAACAGATGCGCGCCTGCGGGGCATGTTCATGGACCACGTTGAGCACTTTCTCAAATAGGAGAAAGTTTTTACCGATAGTGCGCACACCGGCACCGATCACGTCGAAGTCATAGCGGCTCTTCTGCAACGTTGCTCGGATCACTTCCTCGGCGGTTTCGCCAAAATCGGTCAGGCACAGTTTGGCGTCGTAACCCAGGGCGTTCAGTGCAGCGATGTCCTTGTCCAGCCCGCCTTGAACCTTCTCGGCCGTCATGCCGGGAAAGGCGGCGTAGGCCGGATCTGCGAAGTTGATGAGCTGCGGCTGCAGGCCAACTGACAAAACAGATTTTTTTGAAGTCATGGTGTTTCTCTGGGTGGTATTGGAAGGTTTCGGAGGGTCTGACGCACAGGTTGGTCCACTACGCACGGGCTTGCTCGCTGTCGCTCGGCGGCTACTCGCAGTCTGTCAGCCGCCAGGTGCGCCGACGTGAAGGATCATCTTGCCGCGCGCCTTGCCGGCCTCGCCCAGGCGGTGTGCCTGCGCCGCGTCGGCGAGCGCGAACTCCTGGCCGACGACGATGCGCAAGCGCCCGTCATCGACCCGCTCGGCCAGTTGAGCCAGCACCGCGCCGCGCGGCTGCGTGAAGACGAAGGCGGCACGTACGCCCGCTGCTGCGGCGCGCTCGGGCGACGGCGGCATCGCGGTCGCGACCAAAATGCCTCCTTTACGCATCGTGGTCCATGAAGCCTCTTGCGTCGGCCCGCCCAGCGTGTCGAGCACGATGTCGATGTCGCGCGCGATCTGCTCGAAGCGCTGCGTGCGGTAGTCGATCACCCCGTCGGCTCCCAGGCTCTTGACCAAGGCCAGGCCGTCGCCGCTGGCCGTGGCGGTGACATGGGCACCGTGCTCCTTGGCCAGTTGTACGGCGGTCGTGCCGAGCGCTCCGGCGCCACCGTGGATCAACACACGCATGCCGCGTTCGACCTGGCCAGTCTCGATCAAGGCGGTCCACGCAGCCTGGCCCGCCATGGGCAGGGCCGCCGCAGCGGCGAACGAAGCCGTGCGCGGCTTCTTCGCCACCTGGCTGGCCTCCACCGCCACGTACTCGGCATA
>JBBRFR010000522.1:0-2181 GCA_038241485.1 Burkholderiales bacterium | reverse complement strand
TCGCACATGGTCTGCAGGCCGTAGCGTTTGCCACGCTGCTTGAGCGCGTAGAGCAGTGTCGTCATCAGCTTGGTGCCCGAGGCGCCCAGAGGGTGACCGAGCGCGATCGCACCGCCATTCACGTTGAGGCGTGCCGGGTCTGCCCCGGTCACCTGCAACCAGGCCAGCGGGACCGGCGCAAAGGCTTCGTTCACCTCGAACAGGTCGATGTCGTCAATGGAGAGGCCCGTCTTGTGCAAGGCCTGCAAGGTGGCGGGGATGGGTGCTTCCAGCATCACCACCGGGTCGTGGCCGATCACCGTCATGTGGTGTACACGCGCCAACGGCTGTACACCGAGCGCTTTGAGCCCACGCTCATTGACCACCATCACGCCACTGGCACCGTCGCAAATCTGGCTGGCCGTGGCAGCCGTCACCCGCCCGCCGGGCTGGATGAGCTTGACACCCCCAATGCTTTCCAGCGAAGCATCAAATCGAATGCCTTCGTCGCTGCGGTGCAGCTCGCCGCTTTCGGTGCCGTCTTGCAAGCGCGCAGTCACGGCCACTATCTCTTCATCAAACGCACGCGAGCGCACCGCCGCAATGGCACGCTGGTGGCTTTGGTACGCATAGGCGTCGAGTTGGTCTTTGGAAAGCTCGTACTTCTTGGCAATGGCTTCGGCGCCAAAAAACTGGCTGAACTCCACCCCTGGGTAACGCGCCTGCATGCGCGGGCTCACGTAGGTGCCAAGGCCGTTCTTCTGCGGCAGCGTCATCGGCATGCCCATGGGCACGCGGCTCATGCTCTCCACGCCGGCAGCGATCACCATGTCCATGCTGCCCGACATGACCGCCTGGGCCGCAAAGTGCAAAGCCTGCTGCGACGAGCCGCATTGCCGGTCCACCGAAGTGCCGGGCACCGACTCAGGCAGGCTGGACGCAAGCACTGCGTTGCGCGCCACGTTGGCAGCCTGCTCGCCGGCCTGGCCCACGCAGCCCATGATCACGTCGTCGACCATCGCCGGGTCGGCGCCGCTGCGGCGCACCAGCTCGTCGAGTACCTGCGCTGCCAGGTCAGCCGGGTGCCAGCCCGAGAGGCGCCCCCCACGCCGCCCGCCCGCGGTTCGGGTGGCGGCAACGATGTAGGCCTCAGCCATGGTGAGCTCCTGGGGGTGGGTCGAGCCTTCATTCTGACTCGATGTGTGCCCCCAGCAAGCGCAGGTTTTCCACGAAGCGTGGGTGCGCACGGCGGATCGGCGCTGCGTTGCGAATCACCGATCGCCCCTTGATGCTGGCCGCCAGCATCAGAAGCGCAATCGCCACCCGGATGATGTAAGGGCTTTCGACTTCAGCCGGTACCAGGGGCTTGCCGCCGAAGGTGATGACACGGTGCGGGTCAGACAAAAATGCATGAGCCCCAAACTT
Organism: Burkholderiales bacterium; assembly: GCA_038241485.1. Lineage (GTDB taxonomy): Bacteria > Pseudomonadota > Gammaproteobacteria > Burkholderiales > Burkholderiaceae_C > Rhizobacter. Next base: position 777 of record JBBRFR010000522.1, on the reverse strand, counting down.
CGACAGCTCCGAGGTCCAGCCCATCGCACCGTCGTAGACCTTGTTCCAGAACATCGCGCTGCCTTCGGCCTGCACGCCCAACGCAACGAAGATCGGCAACAAATCGACCGGCAGGTAAGGCCAGGGTGCAGCCTCGATTTTTTGCAGCATGTTGGTGGTGAAGGGCTCGCTCACGCGCAGCCTGCCTTGCACCCGCGCATGCGACCAGCCATCGCGGTGGGTCACGTGCACGCCAAACTTGGCGAAACAGCGGTCGATCAGCGGAAAGTGTTCAGGCGACGAGTTGCGCACCACGACCTCGCCGCCAGTGATGGCGCCGAGCGCCAGAAAGGTAACGACCTCGTGGAAGTCTTCGGTGAACCTGAACTCGGTGCCGCCCAACTCATCCACACCTCCGATGGTGAGTTTTGAGGTGCCGATGCCTTCGATGCGCGCACCAAGCTGCTGCATGAAAGCGCAGAACTCCTGCACATGCGGCTCGCTGGCAGCGTTTGTCAGCGTCGAGGTGCCGCTCGCCAGTGCAGCGCACAACACGAAGTTCTCGGTGGTGGTGACCGAGGCGTAGTCGAGCCAATGGTCGGTGGCGCGCAAGGGGCCATCGCTGCGCACGAGCAAAGCGTCATCGCTGCGTTCGACGCGTCCGCCAAAGCGCTGCAAAACCTCGACATGGGGGTCGATCTCGCGCACTCCGAGGGTGCTCCCCTTCACCTCGCGTTCAATGCGCGCCGCGCCAAAGCGAGCCAGCAAGGGCGGCACCAACATGATCGACGAACGCAT
>JBBRFR010000521.1:0-2202 GCA_038241485.1 Burkholderiales bacterium | reverse complement strand
GTGCACTGCTCCGGCTTCGACAGGCTCAGCCCGAACGGGGGGTCAAGCCGTTGCCGATCAACCCCGCGCCAGATCGTCAGGTGTGTTGATGTTGAAGAAGGCGCTGTCGTCGTCGAACACCACCTCGGCGCGGCGGTGCTGCGCCGTCCAGCGCTCGATCTTGCGTTGGCCAGATTGCATGTAGCTCAGCAGGCTGGCTTGCAGCTCGCGCTTGATGAGGCAGAAGGCGGGCTCCAGGCCGAGCGGCGTGCGTGCGACGGCGAGATCGGCCTGCTTGTCGGCCAGCGCCTGTGACAGGCGTTGCACCAGATCGGTCGGGAAGCGCGGGCAGTCGCAAGGCACCGTTGCCAGGTACTCGGTCTCGCAGTTCTGCAGCCCGGCCAGAACGCCGGCCAAAGGGCCTTCGTAGCCGGCCATGTCGGGCGGATCGGGCCACACCGGCACGCCCATCTGGGCATACACATCGAGGTGGCGGTTGGCGCTGATCATCACGCGCTCAACTTGTGGCGCGAGGCGCTGCAATGCGTGCAGCGCCAAGGGCTGGCCTTCGAACACTTGCAGGCCTTTGTCGACACCGCCCAGGCGGCTGCCCTGGCCGCCAGCGAGGATCAGGCCGGTGATCTGGCTGCGCCAAACCACCGATCAGCCACCGATGTAATGCATCTCGACGCGGCGCGCGCCCGAGCCCGTGTCAGCCTGTTGGCCCGCGCGCAGCTCGGAGTAGCGGTCGCCACGCCCTTGCCAGATGAGGCCGATGGCGCTCGCGATCTGCTCGTCGTTGAAGTCGCCACGCAGCAGCGAGCGCAGGTCGTGACCCTGGGTTGCAAACAGGCACAAGAAGAGCTTGCCTTCGGTGGACAAGCGAGCGCGGTTGCAGTCGTGGCAAAAAGCCTGGGTGACGCTGGAGATCACGCCGACTTCGCCGCCGCCATCGGCATACGACCAACGCTCGGCCGTTTCGCCGGCGCAGTTGGCGTCGATCGCCTGCACCGGGAAAGCGTCGTTGACGCGCGAGATCACCTGTGCCGACGGCAGCACTTGGTCCATGCGCCAGCCATTGGTTTCGCCCACGTCCATGTATTCGATGAAACGTAGGATGATCTTGCCGCCGTGGTGCTCGCGAAAGTGCTGCGCCATCGGCACGATCTGCCGGTCGTTGGTGCCGCGCTGCACCACCATGTTGACCTTGATCGGCCCCAAGCCCACACGCTCGGCAGCCTTGATGCCGGCCAGCACGTCGGCCACCGGGAAGTCGGCATCGTTCATGCGGCGAAAAATGGCGTCGTCGAGCGCGTCCAGGCTGACCGTCACACGCTGCAGGCCGGCGTCTTTTAAGGCCTGCGCTTTTTTGGCGAGCAGCGAGCCATTGGTGGTGAGCGTGAGGTCGAGCGGCTGGCCGTCGGGTGTGCGCAACTCGCTCAGCATGGCGATCAGCACCTCGATGTTCTTGCGCAGCAGTGGCTCGCCGCCGGTCAGGCGAATCTTCTGCACGCCGTGGGCTGCAAACAGCCGCGCCGTGCGAGTGATCTCTTCAAAGCTCAGCAGCGAACCCTGCGGCAGGAACTGGTAGCTTTTGTCGAACACTTCCTTGGGCATGCAATAGCCGCAGCGGAAGTTGCAGCGGTCGGTGACCGAGATGCGCAGGTCGCGCAGCGGGCGGCCCAGGGTGTCGGCCAGCAAACCCGTGGCGGCGATGGGCTGGGCAGGAATGTGGGGCAGGGCCGCGGCGTAGCGCTGGTCTGCGATGGGAATGACTCTTTCCGTCATCGGCGGATTGTGCCTTCGCGGCAGAAGCCACGCCGTGCGCCGGATCAAGGGGCGTCGTTGTGGCCGAGGGTAGGGGTTTCGGCGGCGGGTGTTGCCGCCGGTGTGGCGGTCGCCACCGTGGGGGCAGGCGCCGCGCGCCGCGCGCCAGTGAAACGTTTGGCCCAGTAGCGCACGCCCATGCTCTCGACCCGCACTTCGCCGCCGGGTTTGGGGGCATGGATGAACTTGCCTTCGCCCACGTAGATGCCCACGTGCGAGAAGGTGCGCTTCAGCGTGTTGAAGAACACCAGGTCACCCGGCTGCAGCTCGTCGCGCTTGACGGGGGCCAGCCCCGTGGCCTTCGCCTGCTCGTCGACCTTGCGGGGCAGCAGCAGGCCCAGGCTGTTTTCGTAGATGTGGCGGGTGAAACCGCTGCAGTCGAAGCCGTTGTCGGCG
>JBBRFR010000520.1:0-2209 GCA_038241485.1 Burkholderiales bacterium | reverse complement strand
GGCCGGTCATGCCGGGCAAGATGGGCAGCGGCTTGCCCTTTTCCTTGAGCGTGGAGCGGTCGCTGCGCAGCGTCACGCGGTAGTAGGTGGCGTCGGCGGCGGCGCGGTCGGTGTCGCCCAGGGCGTCGGGGCTGATGTATTCGATCTTGCCTTGCAGGCCGCCATAGGTGGTGTAGTCGTAGGCGGCGAGCTTGACCTCGGCCTTTTGCCCGACGCGCACAAAGCCGATGTCGCGCGGCTTGATGCGCGCCTCCACCAGCACGCGCGAGCCGATGGGCACGATCTCCATCATCGGCGCGCCCGGGCCCACCACACCGCCGATGGTGTTGGTGCGGATGTTCTTCACCAGCCCGCGCACCGGCGAGGTGAGCACGGTGCGGCGCAACACGTCGGCGCGGCCGGCGAGTTGTTCGTCGAGCAGAGAGCGCTCGGTCTGCACGCGGACCAGGTCGGTGCTCGCGTCTTGCCTGAACTTGTTGACGCGCTCGCGGCTTTGCAGCTGCAGGTCGTTGACCTGGCGGCGCAGGCGCATCACCTCCACCTCACTCATCAGCCCCTTGGCCGACATGGCCTCCGAGACGCCGAGCTCCTTCATCAGCAGCACCACGTTGCGGGCGTTGCTTTGCAGCGCTTCGTCGAGCGCGTGTTTGCGAGCGTTGTAGGCGTCGGTTTCGCCTTCAACGATGCTCGGCATGTCGGCCACTTCTTTCGGAAAATTCAGCGCACGGCCATTGGCCTCGGCGGAGAGGCGCGCGATGGTTGCCATGATGGCGATGCGCTTGGCCTGGCCTTCGTTCTGCTGCGATTCGAAGCGTGTGGGGTCGAGCTGCGCCAGCTCCTGACCTTCGAACACGGTCTGGCCTTCGCGCACATGCAGCTCGCGCAAGATGCCACCTTCCAGGCTGGCGATGACTTGCTCCTTGCCGTCGGGGATCACGCGCGCTTCGGCGCGGGTGATCTCGTCGACACGCGCGATCGAGGCCCAGGTGATGGCCGAGATCAGCACGAGCGCCATCAGGTACAGCGCCCAGGTGGTGCGTGGTGTGGCCTCGACCACCATCGCGGCACGTACATCGGCCATGTAGGCCATGTCGCCACGGGCGGGCTCTTTGGGTTTGCGTTTCCAGAAGGCCATGGTCTAAGCGTTCCGTTCGCACTGAGCCTGTCGAAGTGCCTGCGCCGAGGTGGACGCCGGCTTCGACAGGCTCCCTTCGACAGAGCTCAGGACAGGCGGCTTCGACAGGCTCAGCCCGAACGGAGTGTGTAAGTTGCGCATTTCTCTAGACAGACGCTTGGCGTTGCACCGGCTGGGTCGACGGGTGCAGGTGAACATTGGGCGAGGCGTTGGCCTCCGGCGTGGCGCTCGCCGCCGGCTTGGCGCCCGAGAGCGCGGCCAGCACCTGGGCCTTCGGCCCGTCGAGGATGACCTTGCCACCATCAACCACCACCACTCGCTGCGCGAGTTCAAGCACCGCCGGGCGGTGCGTCACCATGATCACCGTGCGCGTGCCCAGCGCTTCGTTCAGCTGGCGCAAGAACAAAGTTTCAGACTGTGCGTCCATCGAGCTGGTGGGCTCGTCCATCAGCAAAATCTGCGGGTGCGTCACCAGGCAGCGCGCCAGCGCCACCAGCTGGCGCTGGCCACCTGAGAGCAGACCGCCCATTTCGCCGACCGGCAGTTCCCAGCCTTGCGGGTGTGAGGCCACCAGGCGGTCGAGGCCGGTCACGCGTGCGACCTCGGTGAGGCGCGAGGCGTCGACCGAGGCGCGGCCGAGCAACACGTTTTCGCGCAGCGTGCCCTTGAAGAGCCGCGGCTCCTGCGACACGAAGCCCACCTTGGCGCGAAAGTCCGCCGGGTCGATCTGCCGCAGGTCGATGCCGTCAACTTCGACCATGCCTTCGGTGGGCTGGTAGAGGCCGGCCAACAAGCGCAAAACAGTGGACTTGCCACTGCCGATTCGCCCGAGGATGACCACCCGCTCGCCCGGCTCGAACTTGAGCTTGATGCCTTTGAGCACCTTGGGTGCCGCCGTGCCTTCGGCCGTGGCCGGGTAGGAAAAGCTCAGATCGTGCAGGCCGATTCGGCCCTTGATCTCGTGGTTGGCCACGTAGCTGGCGCCGCTCGGGCGCTCAGTGGGCAGCTTCATCATGCGGTCGAGCGACACCATGGCGGCGCGTGCACCCTGGTAGCGGGTGGCGAGGCCCACCA
>JBBRFR010000519.1:0-2235 GCA_038241485.1 Burkholderiales bacterium | reverse complement strand
ACACCGTGAGCGCATCCGCTTCATCGCCTGTCGGCAGGAAGGTGGGGCATCCTTCATGGCCGAGGCGCAAGGCAAGCTGAGTGGCCGCCCCGGTGTGTGTTTTGTGACACGCGGGCCGGGCGCCACCAACGCCAGCATCGGGCTGCACACCGCATTTCAAGACAGCACGCCAATGGTCCTATTCATCGGCCAGGTAGCGAGCGACCAGCGCGACCGCGAGGCGTTTCAAGAAGTTGACTACCGGCAGATGTTTGGCCCCGGTACGCTGGGCTTGGCCAAGTGGGTGGGCGAGGTGCACGACGCTGATCGCCTTCCCGAGTACATCTCACGAGCCTTTCACACCGCCATGCAAGGCCGCCCCGGCCCGGTGGTGCTGGTGCTGCCCGAAGACATGCTGACGCGGCTCAGCAGCGCGGCGGTGCTGCCACGAGCCGAGCCCGCGCACGCCTGGCCGGCGCCCGGCGGGCTGCGCGAGGTGCGCAGCATGCTGCTGGCGGCGCAACGCCCCTTTGTGATCGTCGGCGGCAGTGGCTGGGATGCGGCGGCCTGCGCGGCGATGCAGCGGTTTGCCGAGAACTGGAAGCTGCCGGTCGGCTGCGCCTTCCGCTTTCAAGATTGTTTCGACAACGCTCACCCCAACTACGCGGGTGACGTGGGCATCGCCCTCAACCCCAAGCTTGCCGAGCGCATCAAGCAAGCCGATCTGGTGTTGGCCGTCGGCCCACGCCTGGGCGAGATGACCACCAGCGGCTACACGCTGCTGCAGCCCCCGCGCCCGGCGCAAAAGCTGATCCACATGCACGCGGGCGCTGAGGAGCTCGGGCGCGTGTACGCGGCCGATCTGTTGTTGCAGTCGTCGATGGCGGCCGCGGCCAAGGCCTTGGAAGGCTTGGCCGCACCGACGCAGTTGCCATGGGGAGAGTGGGCGGCGCAGGCGCATGCCGACTACGAAGCCAACCTCCTGGCGCCGCCGGTCGAGCCGCTCGATTTGGCGGTGGTCATCAAGACCATTCAGCGTCTCGCGCCGGCCGACACCGTCTACACCAATGGCGCCGGCAATTACGCCGGCTGGTTGCACCGCTACTGCCGCTACGCCGGCCTGCAACACCACGGCCGCACCCAGCTCGCACCGACCTCGGGGGCCATGGGCTATGGCGTGCCAGCGGCCGTGGCCGCGGCCTTGTTGTACCCGCAGCGCACCGTGGTCAACATCGCGGGCGATGGTGACTTTCTGATGACCGGGCAAGAGCTCGCCACCGCCACCGGCTACGGCGCCAAGAAACTGATCAGCGTGGTGGTCGACAACGGCACCTACGGCACCATTCGCATGCACCAGGAGCGCGAGTACCCCGGTCGGGTGAGCGGCAGCGATTTGTTCAACCCCGACTTCACCGCGTTGGCGCGGGCCTACGGTTGGCAGGCGCAGCGGGTGTTGAGCACGGCGGAGTTCGAACCCGCGTTTGCGCAGGCGCTTGCGAGCGGTGAACCGAGCCTGCTGCACCTCAAGCTCGACAGCGACGTGATCACCCCACGCACCACGCTGACGGCCATCCGCCAAGCGGCGCTGGCCAAACCGAAGTAACCCTGGCGCGGCGCTCCGGCCACCTGCGACACGTAGCGCGCCAGCCGCGCGATGTTTTGCGCCGACAGCTTGTCGCGAAACGCGGGCATCACGCCCAAGCCGTTTTGGATCGCCTTGGCCACGCGCGCTTCGTCGGGTTGCAATTCGTCGAGCACCGGCCCCACCTCGCCTGCGGGCCGCGTCGCGCAAGGTGTGGCAGATCGCGCACGAGGGTGCGGCCCCGCTGGTGAAGAGCCGGCGCCCGGCTTCACGCTCGGGTACGCCAAGCCCTTGAGCCGACGACGCGGCGGCGCTGCACAACAGCAGAGCCGCCGCGAACACGCCTCGCCCGCTCACGCGGTGACGACGCTCAGCGCCGGTGTCGCAGCGGGCTGACGTGTCGATGTACAAGGCTGTGGCCGAGCTGGGTTACTTCACGCCAACCAACCTGCCGGGTGCCACGGTGGTCGTCCCGCGGCGGCTTGCCCGAGTGGGAATAAAGCGGTCTGCAAATCGCCAAAACTGACGCGGCGTGTGCCTGAGCGCAGCGCCCACCGCGCGTGGGCGCCGATGGCAAACTCAAGGCTTTGTTTCGCGCCGCCGCCTCGGGTGGTGGCGTCGCATTGCATCCACCTTGAGAAGGTAGCCCGCCCCATGACCCTTGCTCGCCCCCC
>JBBRFR010000518.1:0-2281 GCA_038241485.1 Burkholderiales bacterium | reverse complement strand
TACCCCCTCAAGATAGCGTGTCTACCAATTTCACCACGTCGGCCTAACGTACTACTGCCGCCTAACTGCCTGGCAACGGCGTCTGGATTGCATGAGGAAGTAGCTCACCAGACAGCCGCAAATTCTAACCTCAAACCCTCGGTCATCTGAGCCGGTCGCTGCATGGCAGCACCCGGTTTTGACCTTGGACAAGAAGTTACCGAGGCCGAATCACTTGCCCGGAATGGCGGGGCCCGATGCCGCAGGCGCGGCAGCGGGCGCAGCGTCGGACGCAGAGCGCGCCGTGCCCGGGATCAACGGTGCGCCAGAGGTCGGTGCACTCGCGGGAGCGGCCACGCCAGCACGATCGAGAACACTGGTGCCCGACGTGACGGTGCGGGTGTTGGCCGTGTACGCCAAGGCAAGAGTGCAGGCGAAGAACACTGCCGCACATACCGCCGTGGAGCGCGAGAGGAAGTTGGCGCTGCCGGTGGCGCCAAAAAGGCTGCCAGACGCGCCGCTGCCAAACGAAGCACCCATGTCTGCACCCTTGCCGTGCTGGATGAGCACCAACCCGATCATGACCAGTGCGGTAAGAATCTGCACAGCCACCACGACGTTCATCAACACTTGCATTTCTGATTGCTCCAAAAAATTCTTCAGGCCCAGCTCAGCTGGCAGCCTTGCAGATGGCGGCGAAATCCACCGCCTTGAGAGACGCACCACCAATGAGGCCGCCGTCGATATCGGCCTGCGAAAACAATTGCACCGCGTTGTCAGCCTTCACGCTGCCACCGTAAAGGATCAGCATGTCGCTCGACTTTTCGGTCGCCGCATGCAGCTGGGCGCGCAGCAGCGCGTGCACCGCCTGCGCCTGCTCAGGCGAGGCGGTCTTGCCGGTGCCAATGGCCCACACGGGCTCGTATGCCACCACTACCTGCGAGATGCAGTGCGCGAGCGTGTGGATCACGGCCGAGAGCTGGCGCTTGACCACCGCGTCGGTATGGCCCGCTTCGCGCTCGGCCAGCGTTTCACCCACGCACACGATCGGTGTGAGCTTGTGCGCCAACGCAACCTTGGCTTTGTCAGCGACCAGTTGATCCGACTCCGCTTGGTACGCGCGGCGCTCCGAGTGACCGACGATCACGTAGTGGCAGCCGAACTCGGACAGCATGGACGCAGACACCTCGCCGGTGTAGGCACCCGGCTCGTGGGCCGAGCAGTCTTGCGCGCCCCAGACGATGCGGCTGCCCTGCAACGACAAGGCCACGTCAGCCAGGTAAGGGAACGGTGCGCAAACGGCCACACCAGCATCCCAGGGCTCGGCTTCTTTCAGCGCGGCCAACAACTCGGCATTCGCCACACGGCCGCCGTTCATCTTCCAGTTGCCGACCACCAGTTTGCGACGCATGGGTTTGGGCTCCTTCGGATTCACCATGTCAACACGAGCTTGCCGATGTGCTCGTTAGATTCCATCAGCGTGTGCGACTGAGCCGCCTGCTCCGCTGGGAACACCTTGAAGATCACCGGCTTCACCTTGCCGGCTTCGAGCCACGGCCACACGTTGTGGCGCAAGGCCTGCGCAATCGCCGCCTTGAAGGCGACGGGGCGCGGGCGCAAGGTCGAGCCCGTGATCGTGAGGCGTTTTCGCATCACCACTCCAGCGTCGATCTGAGCTTCGACGCCACCCTGCACCGCGATCATCACGAGGCGGCCGTCCTCAGCCATGCAGCTGATTTCGCGCGCCACGTAGGGGCCCGCGACCATGTCGAGCACCACGTTCACACCGCGCTTGGCAGTGATGCGCATGACCTCGGCGGCGAAATCCTGGCTGCGATAGTTGATCGCATGGTCGGCGCCGAGCTCCACGCAAGCGGCGCATTTTTCGTCGCTGCCTGCCGTCGCGATGACGGTCGCACCCCAGGCCTTGGCCAGTTGGATGGCAGTGACGCCAATACCACTGGTGCCACCTTGCACCAGCAGCGTCTCGCCAGGTTGCAAACCAGCCCGGTCGAACACGTTCGACCAGACGGTGAAGAAGGTTTCGGGCAGGCTCGCAGCTTCGATGTCGCTCAAGCCGGCAGGCACCGGCAGACACTGACCCACGGGCGCCACGCACAGCTCGGCGTAGCCACCACCGGCGACCAGCGCACACACGCGATCGCCCAGCTTCAAACCGGCGGCAGCCAGGGCGGCACGGTCGCCTTCGACGATCGTGCCCGCCACCTCCAAGCCTGGCAGATCAGACGCACCCGGCGGCACCGGGTAGTGCCCCTTGCGCTGCAGCACATCGGGCCGGTTC
>JBBRFR010000517.1:0-2288 GCA_038241485.1 Burkholderiales bacterium | reverse complement strand
CCCACCGGGCGCCCGCTCGGGTCGAGCGCGGTCACCACCGTCACGCCGGTGGCAAAGCTGCCCAGCGCAGTGCGGAATTCCTGGGCGGAAAAGCTGGGGGTGACCGGGCGCAGCAACGCGTTCATGGGCCGATTGTGGCGGAGTCGGCTTGCAGCGGCCAACTCCTATCTAGGGGGTGAATGTGAGCACTACACTGCCGCCGCATGAGATTTATTCACGCCCTTGGGCGGCTCGCTGCCGCCATGGTGGTGCCGACCGGAGCCGCCAATGCCGCTGCCATGCCCAGCCTGAGCCGCGCCGAGCGCTAGCGCTCGGCGCGGCCCGCTATCGACTGCCCGTCCATGCAGCGAAGGCTGGCGCCATCACCTTCTAAGAAGGCCTGGCGGGCGCCGCACAGGGCGTCCCTAGAATCGCGCCCATGACCGCACCTCCCCTGAGCCTGCAAGCCCGCTTCACGGCCTTGCACCGCCTGCTGGTGGTGATGCTGCTGGGCTTTGCCTCGGGCCTGCCGCTCGCCCTCACCGGCCAGGCCATGCAGGCTTGGCTGAGTGTGGAAGGGGTCGACATCGCGACCATCGGCTTTCTGAGCCTGGTCGGCCTGCCCTACACCTTCAAGTTTTTGTGGGCGCCGCTGATGGACCGCTTCGAGCTGCCCTGGCTAGGCCGCCGCCGCGGCTGGCTGGTGCTCACGCAGCTGGCGCTGGCAGCGGCCTTGTGGTGGATGTCGAGCACCTCGCCGACCGCATCGATCCGCCTCTTTGCGCTGCTGGCGGTGCTGGTGGCCTTCATCTCGGCCTCGCAAGACGTGGTGGTCGATGCCTACCGCACCGACCTGCTGCCCGCGCGCGAGCGCGGCCTGGGCGCCTCCACCAGCGTGCTGGGCTACCGGCTGGCGATGATTCTGTCGGGCGGCATTGCCTTCATCTGGGTCGACCCCACCCAGGGCGGCGGCTGGTCGTGGCCCGAGGTCTACCGCTTCATGGCCGGCGTGATGGTGCTGGCGGCGGTGTTGTCGGCCTTGGTGTTGCCGCGCTTGCCCGAAGAGCTGCGCCCGAACAGCGTGGCGCGCAACGACCTGCTCGGGTTTCTGGCCGTGGTGCTGGCGGTGGCGCTGGGCGTAGCGCTCAGCAACTGGTTTGGCCCACCGATTGCGCATGCGCTGCTGGCGCCGCTGTGGGCGGGCAGCAGTTTGTCGCTCGACCTGCAAGGCAAGTGGAATGCGCTGCTGGCCTTGTTGCTGGGTGTGGCCTTCACCTTGCCGCTGGCGGCCTGGGTGGCGCGGGTGGCGCGGTTTGAGACGCTGGTGGGCGGCCTGCGCAGCTACTTCAGTCAGAGTGGCGCCGGTGCCTTTCTGGCGTTCATCGTGCTCTACAAGCTGGGGGATGCGTTTGCTGGCTCGCTGATGACGCCCTTCTTGCTGAAGTCGATGTTGTTCAGCCAGGCCGAAGTGGGCGTGGTCAACAAATTGATCGGCCTGTGGCTCACCATCGGCGGCGCGCTGCTCGGCGGGGCGCTGATGTTCAAACTGGGTTTGTGGCGCTCGCTGATGCTGTTTGGTCTGTTGCAGATGGCCAGCAACCTGGGCTTTTGGTGGCTGGCGATGCACGGCAAGGGGCTGATGCCGGGCCTCGTGATCCCGGCCTTTGACTGGGGCTTCGTCAAGCTCGCGCAGGCCACGCCGGTCGATGGCGGGTTGCTGATGGTGATTGCGGCCGAGAACCTGAGCGGCGGCATGGGCACGGCGGCGTTTGTCGCCTTCTTGATGAGCCTGTGCAACCAGCGGTTCACCGCCACGCAGTACGCGCTGTTGTCGGCCTTTGCTTCGGTGGGCCGGGTGTGGGTCGGGCCGCTGGCCGGGGTGATGGCCGAAACCATCGGCTGGCCGAGCTTTTTCATCGCCTCGACCGTGCTGGCCGCGCCGGCGCTGCTGATGTTGTGGTGGCTGCGCGGGCCGGTGCGCGCGCTGGAGGTGGACCGCAACGCCCCCAAGTTCGACGATTGATGTCGACGCCTGATCCAAGCGGAACAAGACAGCTTTCCTGAAGTCAGACCGGCCATGACCCACCCCAGCACCCCGTTTTTCACCTGCCACTGCCCGCTGCACTCGCGCCGCCTCTTTACCACCACGCTGCTCGGCGGTGGCGCGCTGCTGGCCCTGCCCGCGCTGGCGCGAGAAGGCGTCGAGGTGGGGCCGCAGTCGGTGTTCACCCAGGCGATCTCGGCGCAGCAGGTCGAGGCCATGGCCCAGCAGAACTACGTTGACATGAAGCGCCAGGCCAGCGCCAAGG
>JBBRFR010000516.1:0-2311 GCA_038241485.1 Burkholderiales bacterium | reverse complement strand
GCTACGCCGCCAATGACCCCGTCAAACGTGTGCGGTGGATGCAAGACACCCTGCGAGACTACGGCTTTGCGCTGGAGGTGAACGGCCGCATGGATGAGCGCACCAGCGCCGCGCTCGACAGCGTGATGGCCATGCTCCGCTTGCCCAAGCCCAAGGATCCCAAAGACCGACTCGACCCCGAGGTGTTCACCCGTGTCTTCATCAACATTCCTCTGGAAACGCCCCGCCGCACGGCGGCGCTCTGACCGCGTGCGCCTGGGTGGCCTGGCCCTGGCACTGCTGGCGGGCTGCACCCTGGTTCAGCAGCCGGCCGAGCTGCAAGCTTCGTTTCAGAGCGAGGAGCAGTTGCTGATCGTCGACTGCCTGATGCCCGGCCAGGTCCGCAAGCTCGGCGCCTTTGCCACGGGCGTGTCGCAACGCCACCCCGAGAAAGTGCCCGCCTACGAATGCGAGCAAGCCGGCGGCGAGTACGCGCTGGCCAGCCGAGACCCGAAGCGGGCATTGGCTATCTGGTTGCCGTTTGCTCAGCAAGGTGATGCGCAGGCGCAAACGCAAGTGGGTGAGCTGTACGAACGCGGTGTGGGCAGCGTGGCCGACTACGCCACCGCGGCTGCGTGGTACCAGAAAGCAGCGGACCAACACGATGCCCGTGCGCTCATCAACCTGGCGTCTCTCTACGATCGTGGCCTGGGCGTGAGGCGTGACCCGCGAGAGGCGGCTCGGCTGTTCCGCCAGGCCAGCGGGCAGGTGAACGCGCCAGCGCGGCTGGCCATTTACATCGTCGAGCCCATGGTGGTGCTGCCCATGGTGGCGGCCAAGGGTGCGGCGCCGATTCGCCTGGCCGGGCAAGGCACACAGCGCCAGCTCATTGGCAAGGTGAGGGCCGACGCCGGCCTGCGCCAACTCACGCTGAACGACAAGCCCCTGGCTGTCGACGCGATCGGCATGTTTCGCACCACGCTCGATTTGTCGCAGGGCCCGATGGAACTGCGCCTCACCGCCACCGACAAGCAAGGCAACCAAAGCACAGTGAGCTTCAGCGCGGTGGCCGGTGCGGCAACGCCAGCCCGCAACACCTTGCTGCTGCCTGACCATGGCCTTGGCGGCGGCGGCTACCGCGCGCTCGTCATCACCAACCAGAACTACCGGCACTGGGAGCGGCTAGACACGCCCTTGCGCGACGGGCAAGACCTGAAGCAGTTGCTGGAGCGGCGCTACGGCTTCAAGGTGACGCTGCTGGCTGACGCCACCCGGCGCGAGATGTTCGGCGCGTTCAATGCCTTGCGCGCGCAACTCAGCAGCAACGACAACCTGCTCGTTTTCTATGCTGGCCATGGCGACATCGACCCGGTGACCCAACGCGGCTACTGGGTCCCGGTAGACGGCGAACGCCGCAACCGCAGCAACTGGGTGTCGGTGCTCGACGTGACCGACCAGCTCAACGCCCTGCCCGCGCGTCAAGTGCTGGTGGTAGCCGACTCGTGCTACTCGGGCACCATGGCACGCACCGCGCTGGCCGCGGCCGATGCCGACCTGGCGGTCGGGCGCCAATGGGATGCGCTGCGCGCCAAAGGCCGGCTTCGCGCGCGCGTGGCGCTCACCTCGGGGGGGCTGGAGCCGGTGGTCGACGGCGGTGCGGGCCGCAACTCGCTGTTCACCCGAAGCCTGCTCGACGTGCTCGAAGCGGTCAACGAGCCCATCGAAGCGCAGCGCGTGCACGAAGAGCTGGCAGCGCGCTTCAGCCTGGGCGCGCAGCAGCTCAAGCTTCAGCAGAGACCGGAGTACGCGCCGATTCGCTTTGCCGGGCATGAAGCGGGTGACTTTCTCTTCGTGCCGCAGCGCTGAACAACGGTCAGTGCGGCATCCGCGGCGCACGGCTCCATTCGCCAGCGCTGCGGTGGCTGAGGCGACGGCAGGCCGTTCGGCGTTGCGAAATTCATCGCACCGCGCCGCGATGACCGACGCATCAAGGCCATGCGCTGTGAACTGAATCGCGCCGACGCGTCACGGGCGCCAGTTCGATACCAGCGTGTCGGCGCTCGATCACAGGACACAACAGAACGCCGCATTGGTAGAGCAGTCAGCCGCCGCCGCAGCGAGCCTGCGATCAAGGCGCAGTTCGAGGGCGCGCGGAGTGACTGAAACGAACACCGTTCGGGCGGGGGGTTGAAGGCTTGTTCAGGCCGTGCCCAGGCTTCGATACCTCAGCCCGAACGGTAGGTGGGGCGGCCCGATCGGTGGGTGGCTCAGCCCGGACGCTGGGTGGCTTGTCAGCGCTGCTTGAACACCGGCTTGCGCTTGTGTACAAACG
>JBBRFR010000515.1:0-2318 GCA_038241485.1 Burkholderiales bacterium | reverse complement strand
GGCACCCGACCAAACCATTCTGCCGGTGGTGCCGATGTTCCACATCAACGCCTGGTGCATTCCCTACGCCGCGCCGATCGCGGGCGCCAAGCTGGTGCTGCCCGGTCCGAAGCTCGACGGCCAGTCGCTCTATGAGCTGATGGAGGCCGAGGCGGTGACCACCAGCGCCGGCGTGCCCACCATCTGGCAGGGCCTGCTGGCCCATCTGGAGCAAAACGGCCTGAGTTTTACGACCATGCGGCGCACGGCGGTGGGCGGCTCGGCCATGCCCCAGCCGCTGATCGCCAAGTTCGTGGAGACCTACCACGTGGAGGTGCGGCACGGCTGGGGCATGACGGAAACCACCGCGGTGGCCACCATCGGCACGCTGCCACCCGCCAGCCGCGACTGGGCGCCGGAGCAGCGCCACGCTCTGCTCGCCAAACAAGGCAAGAGTGTCTTCGGCATCGACATCAAGGTGGTGGACGAGAGCGGCGCTACTTTGCCGCGCGATGGCACCTCGCAAGGCGAGCTGATGGTGCGCGGGCAGTGGATCGTCTCAAGCTATTACAAGGGCGAGCAGTCCCCGTTGGTCGACGGCTGGTTCGCCACCGGTGACATCGCCACCATCGACGCCACTGGCGTGATGCAGATCCGCGACCGCACCAAAGACGTGATCAAGACCGGCGGCGAATGGATCAGCTCACTCGATCTGGAAAGCGCTGCCATCGCCCACCCGGCGGTCGCGATGGCGGCGGTGATCGGCGTCAAGCACCCCAAGTGGGACGAGCGCCCGTTGCTGTTCCTTGTGCTCCGACCGGGACATGCCGTGACCAAGGACGAGATCCTCGCCTTCATCGGCGAGCGCGTGCCCAAGTGGTGGGTGCCCGACGATGTGGTGTTCCTGGACGCGTTGCCCGTGGGCGGTACCGGCAAGGTGCAAAAGGGCGATCTGCGCAAGCAGTACGGCGGCGTGTTCAGCTGAACCGGCACGCGCCCCGTTGGGCGGCTTGACCCTGCCGCCGCCCCCGGCACGCGCCATGGCCGACACTCACTGCATGAGCAATGCCACGTCCGACCCCACGCTTGATGCCGCCCGCGCCGGCTTCCACTTCGACAACAGCTACGCGCGAGAGCTCGACGGCTTCTACGCGTCCTGGCAAGCGGCCCAAGTGCCGCAGCCGACGCTGCTCAAGTTGAACCACGCGCTTGCCGCAGATCTCGGCCTGGACGCTGGCGCACTCGATAGTCCCTTGGGCGCCGCCATTTTCAGCGGCAACCTCGCGCCGCCCGGTGCAACCCCCATCGCCCAGGCCTACGCTGGCCACCAGTTCGGCGGCTTCTCGCCGCAGCTGGGCGATGGTCGCGCTCTGTTGCTCGGCGAGGTCATCAACACCCACGGCCAGCGGCGCGACATCGCCTTCAAAGGCTCAGGCCGCACGCCGTTCTCGCGCGGCGGCGACGGCAAAGCCGCGCTCGGCCCGGTGCTGCGCGAGTACCTGATGGGCGAGGCCATGCACGCACTCGGCATCCCTACCACCCGAGCACTGGCCGCTGTGGCCACCGGCGAGCAGGTGCTGCGCGAGAGCGGCGCCCTGCCCGGCGCGGTGCTTACTCGCGTGGCGGCCAGCCACCTGCGCGTGGGCACCTTCCAGTTCTTCGCTACCCGTGGCACGCCTGAACAACTCAAGGCTCTGGCCGACTACGCGATCCAGCGCCACGACCCCGAACTGGCGCAAGACGCACACCCGTACCTGGCCTTTTTGCGCGCCGTCACCGAGCGCCAGGCCGCGCTGATCGCGCGCTGGATGGGCGTCGGTTTCATCCACGGGGTGATGAACACCGACAACATGACGATTTCGGGCGAAACCATCGACTACGGTCCCTGCGCCTTCATGGACGCTTACGACCCCGCCACCGTCTTCAGCTCCATCGACCGCCAAGGCCGCTACGCCTACGGCAACCAGCCTGGCATCGGGCAGTGGAATCTCGCCCGTCTGGCCGAAACCCTGTTGCCCTTGCTGCACACCGATGTAGACGAAGCCGTGGCGCTCGCCAGCGAGGTGGTCAACGGTTTTCCCGAGCGCTACCAACACCACTGGCGCGGCGAACTGCGCCGCAAGCTCGGCTTGCAAGACGAACGGGCAGATGACGACGCGCTGGTGAGCGACTGGCTCGAGCTGCTGCAAGCGCAGCGCGCCGACTTCACACTGGCCCACTGGCGGCTGGCCGATGTCGCGCGCGCCGGTAGCGCCAGGGAGCTTCGCAGTCAATTCGCCGACCCGGTCGCGCTCGATGCCTGGCTCACCAGGTGGAAAGAGCGCTCCTCGAGTGAAACG
>JBBRFR010000514.1:0-2320 GCA_038241485.1 Burkholderiales bacterium | reverse complement strand
CAATTCGCCAAGCTGCGCGCCAACCCGGCCCTCATCGACAGCCTGGTGCCGGAGATCATTCGCTGGCAGACGCCGCTGGCCCATATGCGCCGCACCGCGGTGGTCGACACCGAACTGGGTGGCAAGAAAATCAAGAAGGGTGACAAGGTGGCGATGTGGTACCTCTCTGGCAACCGAGATGAAGACGCCATCGAGAACCCCAACCAGTTCATCATCGACCGCGCTCGCCCGCGCCAGCACCTGTCATTCGGCTTTGGCATTCACCGCTGCGTGGGCAACCGTCTGGCCGAGATGCAGTTGCGCATCTTGTGGGAAGAGCTTCTGCCACGCTTCCCAGTGATCGAAGTGGTGGGCGAGCCCCAGCGGGTTCGCTCTACCTTCGTGCGTGGGTTCACCACGCTTCCAGTTCGCATCTCGGGCTGATTGATCTTCTGACTGGCCGGTCGGTGCGGCGCGAGCCTCACCGCATCGGCGCAGCCTGAGCCTTCGGTACCACAGGGCCATGTCATGCCCGCAGCGTCGCGCCAGTGACAGACGCTGACCCCGCGAAAACCTAGCGTACGCAACCGTGCGGGGCTCCGATGCTGCGTTGGGCCAGGCGTCGCCGTGCAGCGCCCTTCATTTCAACGAGAACAACACCATGAATGTTTTTGTCGGCACCCTGGTTGCGTTTGCCCTGCTGGCGCTGTGTGCCATCGCGGTTTTCATGGGGTACAAGAAGTCGATGCGCCGCCATTTGGTGGGGCGATGGAAGGCACAAGAAACCCAGCCCACCGCCCAGCCCGACGATGCACGGCAGCCCGGCGTGTTGTATGTGCATGTGCCCGACCTTCGGCCGTGGGGCCACCCGAACGCAAGCCCCTATTCGCTCAAGCTCGAAACCTGGTTGCGGCTCAACGACATCGCCTACACCGTGGTGCGCGGCTTCGACTTGAAGAGCGCGCCCAAGGGAAAGATTCCGTGGATCGAACTCGATGGCGTGCGCATGGGCGACAGCCAACTGATCATCCAATTTCTGAAACACAAGCACGCCATCCCCAGCAGCTTGAGCCCCGAACAGCAGGCCGCATCGCATGCGTTCACGCGTTTGGTGTCAGAGCACACCGCCGCCTGCATGGGCTACGCCCGAAACGTGCAATACGTGGAGGAGACGCTGAAGGCCTACACCGGTTTGGCGACACTCCCCCTCGGCCTGCGCCTCATCGCCAAGCGGATCCGCAAGGGCACATTCACCAAGCTGCAAGCGCGCGGCCTGGGCGCCCACTCGCCCGCCGAGATTTACCAGATGGGCGTCGACGACATGACGGCCATTGCCAACCACCTCGGCAACAAGCCCTTCATGAACGGCGATGCGCCCAGCGATGTAGACGCGAGCGTCTTTGCGATTCTGGCGTCCATCGCCTGGGTGCCGCTGCCTTCATGGCCGATGCAGAAGGCGTTCTTCGAGCTGCCAGCTCTTCAGAACTTGCAGCCGTATTTGCTTCGGGTGAGGGATCGGGCTTGGCCGCAGGCGGAGGTGCCGTGGTACACGTCTGCGCCTCGTTAGCCCCCAATGCTGTTCCTTAAAACCCACCGCCCCAACCTACGTTCGGCCTGAGGCCCCAATCTCCGTTCGGGCTGAGGTATCGAAGCCCAGCGCTGTTGAGCAGCCCGCGCTCGGCGCCGAGTGGCCGGTGTTTCGCAAACTATGCGCTGACAAAGCGCTGGCCTCCAACGAGGTGCCTGATGCTTGGCCGGCCGCCGCGGTCATCCACCAAGGCGAGCATCTGGTCAGCTTCGATGCCGATTTCAAGCGCCTGTGCTGCTCAAAGCACAGTTCACTCGGCTCGCGCGGTGAGCGAGGGGAAAGGCTCTATCGGGTGCACACCGAAGGTGACCCCGGAGCTCTCGCAGCACTCCGCGTGTAGCGCCTTGTCAACCCGCGCGGTCAAGCTTGTCCAGCAAGGCCAGCGCGCGCTTCGGGCTGCCACGCGAAGCGCGTGTTTCGAATCGCACTCGCGCGTCGTAATTGGCCAAAGCCACGGTGGCCAGCTCATCCATCAGCTTGTTAACACTGATCGAGTTGGCGCGCGCCAGGGCCTTCAAGCGCTCATGCTTGTCTTCAGGCAAACGGATCGTCAAGGTGGACATGGGAATACCTCCGGACACTGCTCAGGCTGCAAAACCCTGAGCGAAGGAAACTTCAACTCTCCGTGCGAGACATCTCGCAGGTTTCGGGTCACGACCGCATCGGCTTGCGCGGCGACCCCGAGCTCAATCAAATGGTTGTCGGCTTCGTCGGGCACATTCGGCCGCCAGGCATAAAACACCTCTACCCAAC
>JBBRFR010000513.1:0-2327 GCA_038241485.1 Burkholderiales bacterium | reverse complement strand
CCGCTTGTCGGGCGGCGAGCGCCAGCGTGTGGGCCTGGCGCGCGCGTTGCTGGCACCGGCAACGCTGTGGCTGATCGACGAGCCGCTCTCCGCGCTCGACCCGACGCGCTCCGAACAGGCCATCGCCGCCCTGGTCGGCATCGCGCGCGAGCGAGGTGTCACGCTGCTGGCGACCATGCACCAGGTCGACACCGCGCTGGCGCACTTCGACCGCATCGTGGGGCTGCGAGACGGCACGGTCCTGTTCGACCTGCCCACGCCGCAGGTCAGCCGCGATCACCTGCTGAGGCTGTACGCGCAGCACGAAGGCGAGCTGAATGGCGCGCCCGGCCCCGTCTTGCCGACCGACACCCCACGTCACGTGGTGATGAACTGCCGATGACGACGCTGGCGCCTCAGCGTGACCCGGCGTGGCTGAGCCGCGTGTTCTGGATCGGGGCGGGCTTGGTGCTGCTGTGGCCCCTGCTGGTGGCCACCGAGTTCCGGCCCTGGACGCTTTTCAGCGCCGAAAGCCGCGGGCCCACGCTGCGGTTTCTCGCCACCTTCGTGCCGCCTGCCACGAGCGCCGATTTCCTGTGGCTGGTGGCGCGTGAAAGCTGGCGCACGGTGGCCATCGCCACCGCCGGCCTGACGCTGGGCCTGGTGATCGCCATCCCTGCGGCGCTGTTGTCGACCCGCGTGTTGTCGGTGTCGGCCCTGTCGGGCCGCATGGCACCTGTTCCGGCCTTGCTGCGCCAGCTGCTGCGATGGATGCTGGTGCTGTTGCGCAGCATCCCTGAGCTGGTGTGGGCGCTCGTGTTCGTGCGCGTCGTCGGTCTCGGCCCGACGGCCGGTGTGCTGGCGATCGCGTTGACCTACGGGGGCATGCTCGGCAAGGTGTATGGCGACATTCTCGAGAGCGGCGACGACCACGCCACGCGCAGCCTGTTGGCCAACGGCGGCGGCCGGTTGCAGGCGTTTGCTTATGGGCTGTTGCCGCAGAACGCCGCCGAGCTCACCTCGTACACGGTCTACCGCTGGGAGTGTGCGATTCGTTCCTCGGTGGTGCTCGGGTTCGTGGGCGCGGGCGGGCTCGGGCAGCAGCTCGACAACTCCACCAAGATGTTCGCTGGCGGCGAGGTGGCCACCATGCTGCTGGTGTTTGTGGCGCTGGTTGCCTTCGCCGATCGCATCAGCGGGTGGCTCAGGCGGGCTCTGGCATGAAGCCGACCCGAGGCGCCGCCAACCAGCCCTACCGGCTGCCGCCGCCGCTGTTTGATGCGCGCTGCAAGGCGTGCTGGTTCAGCCTCGGCCTGGTCGTCTTGGTGGCCGCGAGCTTCTGGAGCCTCGATCTGCAATGGCGCGCGTTCCTGTCATGGGACGCCGTCAAAAGCATGGCTCGCTTCGCCGCCGAGTTTTTCCCGCCTGACTTTTCTGCGGCGTTCTTGCGCAAGGTGGGTTTGGCATCGCTGGAGACGATCGCGATGTCGGCGCTCGGCACGCTGCTGGCTGCGGTGGCCGGCTTGATGCTGGCCTTGCCCGCGAGCCGCTCACACGAGGGTGACCGGGCCCGCGCACGAGCGCCCACGCGGCTGCTGTTGAATGCACTGCGCTCGGTGCCTGAGCTGGTGTGGGCGGTGCTGCTGATCATCTCCGCCGGCCTCGGCCCGCTCGCCGGGACACTGGCCTTGGCCTTGCACACCACGGGCGTGCTCGGTCGGCTGTTTGCAGAAGCGATTGAGAACTCGCCTCAGGGCCCGTTGGTTGCGCTGCGCACACAGGGCATCGGCTCCGTACGCGTTTTCTTCTATGCGACGCTGCCCATGGTGCTGCCGCAGCTGATCTCGTATTCGCTGTACCGCTGGGAGAACAACATTCGCGCGGCTGCCGTGCTGGGTGTGGTGGGAGCCGGCGGGCTAGGCCAGCTGCTGATGTTCCACATGAGCCTGTTTCAGATGCCGAAGACAGCGACGGTGCTGTGCGCGATGCTGCTGCTGGTGGCCGTGGTGGATGCGGTGAGCTACGGCCTCAGGCGGGCGCTGGCGCGTTGACGCAAGCGCGGCGACCCGTGCTTTGGCCGAACAGCGGCCTACTTCTTGGGCAGTTCGTCTGCCAGCGCCTTGGAGAGCGCAGCCCCTGCGGCGTTGCTCATCTCGACCGGCAGCACTGCCCCGTTTTCGAACATGAGTTGCACGCGCACCTTGCCATCGGTCTGCGACGGTGCGGCCCCTGCTGCAAGACAGTCCAGCGCCGGCGCCGCGGCGCCGGGTGGCTGCTCGGTCTTGTCCAGCAACGCGATGGCGACCGCGGGCGCAAGTTCTGTAGCGATGGCCACGTTGGTCGCCGAC
>JBBRFR010000512.1:0-2339 GCA_038241485.1 Burkholderiales bacterium | reverse complement strand
TGAGCTCGACGGCTTTGTTCAAATCACGCGACTTGGAGGTGATTCGTCTGCTAATCGGCACTGGCAAGGGCATGCCGCCGCACCGGGTGCCGGGTGAGATCACGATCCAGTGTGTGTCGGGCCACATAGAGATCGGCCTGGAAGACGGCCCAGCGGTGCTGAGGCCGGGGCAAATTCTCTATCTCAAGGGCGACGCGATGCACAGCGTGACCGCTTTGACCGATGCCTGCGCGCTGGTCACCATCGCTTTGCCTGGCGCGCCTTCACCCGCCTGAAATCAGCGTGCTCAGGCTGAGCGTGCAAGCACCGCCTGCAACTGTTGCAGACAGGCGCTTCGACGCTCGATTCCCATGAAGCCCGCCTCAAAACTGTTCCTGGCCAGCGTGATGACCTCGTCGCGGGTGAGGCTCAACGCCTGCACCGTTTGCACGAAATTGGCGTTCATGTAGCCGCCGAAATAGGCGGGGTCGTCTGAGTTGATGGTGACGCACAGGCCAGCGTCGAGCATGCGCTTGAGTGGGTGATCGCCCAGGTTGCTCACCACGCGCAGCTTGAGGTTGGACAACGGACACACCGTGAGCGGCACCCGGGTGTGGGCCAACTCGGCGACCAGCAGCGGGTCCTGCAGGCAGGCCACACCGTGGTCGATGCGCTCGACTTTCAGCAGGTCGATCGCCTGCCACATGTACTCCGGCGGGCCTTCTTCGCCGGCGTGTGCCACCAGATGCAGACCCAGCTCGCGAGCACGCGCAAACACGCGCTCGAACTTCTCGGGCGGGTGCCCCAGCTCGCTCGAATCGAGCCCAACGCCGATGAAGTGTTCGCGGTACGGCAGCGCGGCATCCAGCGTGGCGAACGCATCTTCCTCGCTCAGGTGGCGCAGGAAACACAAGATGAGCGTGGCGCTGATGTCCAGCTTCTCTTTCGCATCCGCACAGGCCCGCGCCAGACCCTGGATCACGCTGGCCATTGCTACGCCACGCGCGGTGTGGGTCTGCGGATCAAAGAACAGCTCGGCGTGGATCACGTTGTCGGCGTGAGCGCGCTCGAAATACGCCCAGGCCATGTCGTAAAAATCGGCTTCGTGCAGCAGCACGCTGGCACCGGCGTAGTAGATGTCGAGAAAGCTCTGCAGGTCGGTGAAGGCGTAGGCGGCGCGCAGCGCTTCGACGCTGGCGTACGGCAGCGCCACGCCATTGCGTTGCGCGAGCGCAAAGATCAGCTCGGGCTCCAGCGAGCCCTCGATGTGCAGGTGCAGCTCGGCCTTGGGGATGGCGCGGGCGAGTTCGGTGGCGTTCATGGGGGCTCCTCAACACACGCCGTGCGTGATGCCGGCATTCCTCAGGTAGCGGCGGTAGGCCGCGCTCAGCCGGTCGGCCGACCCCATCACCTCACCGCCGTGGATCGGC
This sequence comes from Burkholderiales bacterium, assembly GCA_038241485.1. Classification (GTDB taxonomy): domain Bacteria; phylum Pseudomonadota; class Gammaproteobacteria; order Burkholderiales; family Burkholderiaceae_C; genus Rhizobacter. Next base: position 930 of record JBBRFR010000512.1, on the reverse strand, counting down.
AGGCGCGCTGGGCGCTGCGATTCCAGAATGGGCTGATCTTGCGAAAAAATGGTTTCCTGAAAGACGCGAAGCTCGTCGTCGCTGGCGCTGTCGTCGCTGGTGTATTGCGCAAACCAGAGCCGGCAATGTTCCTCGTCGCTCGGGCAGGCCCAGGCCACGTAGCTGTCTTGCGGTCCGCCGCCTTCGGCGCGCTTGGTCAGCAGCGCGCTGTAGGGGCCCAAAACTTCGTAACGGTAATTCACCCAATCACCAGTGGCGCTGCTGGCGCTGGCCCGCGGCTGCCAGGCCTGGTATTGCTCGATCACCGGGCGGCCATCAAGCGTGTGGGTCAAGTCGTAGGGCGGCACTTCGGCGTGCGAGGCCGCGCCCAGCCAGTCGCGGTGCACGAAGGCGAAATGCGCGGTGTCGAGAAAGTTCTCCACCGCGCGCGGTGCGCTGGTGGCCACGTCAAACGGACCGTAAATCAGGCGCCGCTGTGGCAACTCGGGCAAGGCGGGCGGTTCGCCGGCCGACTCGCTCAGGCAGGTCCAGATGAGGCCGTGCGCGCGTTGCGTGGCGTACCGACAGGCACTGTGGCCAACCGGTGGCACGAACGCGGGCTGAGCCGGGGTGCTCACGCAGCGCCCGCTCGCGTCAAACCGCCAGCCGTGGTAAGCGCATTCCAATGCCCCGTCTTGCACCTGACCCAGCGAAAGGCGAGCCCCGCGGTGTGGGCATTGGTCCTTCATCACCACCGGCTCACCGGCGGCATCGCGCCAGAGCACCAGTTCGCGCCCCAGCAGCTGCAGGGCCATCGGCTGCTCTTGCAAATCGTCCTCCAAGGCCAACGGCCACCAGAGCTGCTGTTCCACCACCATCGCCTGTTCCATCTCCATCCACTCCAGTAAGAAAAAGACCACCCGACCAGCACAAACTGGTGGGGTGGCCGTG
>JBBRFR010000511.1:0-2344 GCA_038241485.1 Burkholderiales bacterium | reverse complement strand
GCTGGAGCCGGGCAGGCGCGCGTCGAGCATTTCGATCACCACGTCGATGGCTTTGACCCGCTCGGCAATCGCTTGGCGGGTGAGGTGCATGTGACCGGGAAACCACTGGATGCTCATGGGTCGGGCTCGTTCAGACAAAGGGAGGATTTTGACGCCTGGCCCGGTCGGCGCAGCACAGCGGGTTCGGGTTCGCCCGTGGCAAGCGGGCTGCGGCACCGTGCCACAATCTTTTCGTACCAACACAACCCCCAAGAGGAGACACATGGCCATCACCGTCAAGATTGATCTGGGCTACGAGTTCGACGTCAAGGCCAAGGCGGCCGAGGTGTTCGAGGTACTGTCCGACGTGCCCACCTCCGCCAGCCATTTCCCCAAGGTGGAGAAACTCACCGACCTGGGCGACAACGTCTACCAGTGGGACATGCAGAAGGTGGGCACCGCCCAGGCCAACATCCAAACCGTCTACGCCAGCAAATACGTGAGCGACAAAGCCAAAGGCACGGTGAAATGGACGCCGGTCAAGGGCGTCGGCAACGCACTGGTGAGCGGCAGCTGGACCATCGTGGACAACAAGAAATCGACCAACATCACGCTGGCGATTCAGGGCGACATTGAGGTGCCACTGCCCGGCCTGATGAAGATGGTGGTGGCGCCGGTGGTGGAAGGCGAGTTTGAGAAGCTGGCCGACAAATACATCGCCAATCTCATCAAGCGCTTTGGCGGCGAGGTCTGACGCCGATCAGGCGGTGACGACAGCAGCCATGTGCGGTCGGCCCAGCCGCGATGGCGCGGTGTATTCCTGCCGATAGATCTCAAACGGCATGGTGTCGGCGGCCTCAATGGCGCGCTGGTCTTCCAGCGACTGCTGCGCCATGGCCTCGTAACGGCCCTCTTGCTTTGCGCTCCAAGGCAGTCCCAGCAAGTGGTTCTGCGCCTGCAAAGATTCCTCGCGCACAAACGCGGTGAACGCATCGGCGTGTTGGTTGCGCACCGCCTGCAGCACCTGCGCCGAGGGCAGGGTGTCGGGCGACTGCAGGCTACCGCGCGCCTGGGCCACCGCCTCGGCATGGGCTTCACCACCGAGGGCCGCGTCCAGCGACTGGGCAAACGGCACAAGCTTGTCGATGATCTCCAGTCCCCAGTCCACCAGCGGCACCTCGCGCCCTTCGCGGCGCAGACGCAGCCCAGGCTCGCGTCCACGCGCAGCGGTGAGCTTCTGGTTGTACCCGAGGTCGTGAATCTCTTCGGGCGTGTCGGGCGGGCTGTCGCTCAACAGGCAGTGCAACAAGAACACATCGATGAAGCGCAGCGCTTGCGCGCCAATGCCGATTGGCTCGAACGGGTTGAGGTCGAGCAGGCGCACCTCGATGTACTCCACCCCGCGCTCGCGCAGCGCGTGCAGCGGGCGCTCGCCGGGGTAGATCACCCGCTTGGGGCGGATCGTGCCGTAAAACTCGTTCTCGATCTGCAGCAGGCTGGTGGAGAGCTGGTTGTAGTCGCCGCCCAGGTTGCGCACACCGATCTTCTCGTAGGCGGGCCAGGGGCGCGCGAGCGCGTCGTGCAAGGAGGCGGCGTAGCCCTCCAGCCCGTTGTAACTCACTGCAAGCGTGGCCTGGGCCTCGCTCTGGTAGCCGAGGTTTCCCATGCGCAACGAGGTGCCGTGGGGCATGTAGAGCGAGCCGCTGCTGCCCAGCGGTTGCAACTGGTGTTCGCGCCCGTCAACAAACGAGGAACACACTGCCGGAGAAGCACCAAACAGCGTGAGCAAGAGAAACGCCTCGCGGCGGAAATTGCGGATCAGCGCAAAGTAGCCGTCGTTGTCCACGCCGGGCAGCGACCAGTTGTAGTGAATGCCGGAGATGGTCTGCATGCGACGGCCGTAGCGGTGCCCCAAACCCACGCGGTAAACGCTCTTGGCGCGGCCGACGTTGGACGAGCCGTAGCGGCCGATCGGGATCGTCTCATCAGGCGGCAGGCCGCAGGGCATGCTGGACGCCCACATCACCTCATCACCCGCGGCGCGCAGGCTGCGCGCGGTGAACTGGTGCACCTCGGCCAGTTCGGCCAAGCACGATTCAACGCTGGCGTGAACCCCGGTGATCAGCTCCAGCTGCGATTCGCTGAAGTCGGTGGTGATGTGGGGGTGCGTGAGCGCGCTGCCCAGGCTGCCGGGATGGGGCGTGAGCGCCAGCTTGCCGTCTCGTTGGACGCGCAGGCTCTCTTTCTCAAGGCCACGGCGCATGCCTAGCAGCCGTTGGCCTGAAACGGCGGCCAGCTTGTGTTTTGTGTTGCTCATACGGGGTGGGGTTCGGATCCGGGGGCGCAAGTTAACACGCCAGCGCCA
>JBBRFR010000510.1:0-2359 GCA_038241485.1 Burkholderiales bacterium | reverse complement strand
GAGCCTCGCGTTGACGGTGTTGCTGGGCCTGCTGGCGGTGACGCTGCTGCTGCGCATTCCCATCGGCTTTGGCATGCTGTCCAGCGGCGTGGCCTACCTGCTGGTGAAGGGGCAAGACGTGGGGCTGGTTGCCGAGCAGGTGCTCAACGGCCTGTACAACAGCTATGTGCTGCTGGCGGTGCCGCTGTTCATCTTTGCGGCCAACATCATGAACTCGGGCACCATCAGCGAGCGCCTGTTTGCGTTTGCGCACGTGCTGGTGGGGCGGGTGCGCGGCGGCCTGGCGCATGTGGACATCATCGTCAGCGTGATCTTCTCAGGCATGAGCGGCAGCGCCATCGCAGACGCCGCCGGCCCCGGCGTCGTGAGCATCCGCATGATGACCAAGCACGGCTACTCGCCGGCTTTCGCGGGCGCCATCACAGCGGCCTCGGCCACCATTGGGCCGATCATTCCGCCGTCGATTCCACTGGTGATTTATGCGATGGTGTCCGACACCTCGGTCGGCGCGTTGTTCCTCGGCGGCGTGATCCCCGGCTTGCTGATGGCGGTGGCATTGATGCTCGGTGTGCAGCTGGTGGCCAAAGGTCGCAATCTGCCACGCAGCGAAGCGCTGCCACCAAAAGAGTTGCCGCGTGTGCTGGTGCGCGGCCTGCTGCCGCTGAGCCTGCCGGTGGTGCTGCTGGGCGGCATCTATAGCGGCGCTTTCACGCCCACCGAAGCGGCGTCGGTGGCGGCCTTGTACGCTCTGTTTCTGGCCGGTGTGGTGTATGGCGCGCTGAGTTGGCGGCGGCTGTATCAGATCCTGATCGAGTCGTCGAAGTCAAGTGCCTCGGTGACGCTGATCGTGGCCTCGGCCTTCTTCATCAACTACGCCTTTGCGGCGGAGAACGTGCCGACGATGCTCGCGGCCTGGCTGAGCGGGTTTCAGCTCTCACCCGTTCAGTTCTTGTTGGGCGTGAACCTGCTGTTCCTGCTGCTGGGGTGCTTTCTAGACACCTCGATCATGCTGCTGGTGCTGGTGCCGATGTTGCTGCCCGCAGCGCGTGCATTGGGCGTCGACCTGGTGCACTTCGGCGTGATGGCGGTTGTCAACATGATGATCGGCATGGTGACGCCGCCGTTTGGCATGTTGCTCTTTGTGATCAATGCGCTGGCCGGGGTGCCGCTGAAGGAGATGATCCGCGAGAGCTGGGTCTTCATCGGCGTGCTGATCGTGGCCCTGCTGGTGATCACCCTGGTGCCGCAGACGGTGCTGTGGCTGCCGCAGACGCTCGGTTACGGCGGCAAGTGACCGATCAGCCGGGTTCGGCCGGCACCCAGCGCTCGTTGACCAGCAACTCGTGCGGTTTGAACTGGGCTTTGTACGACATCTTGTCGCTCTCGCCGATCCAGTAGCCCAGGTACACATGGCGCAGCTTGAGCAGCCGGGTTTGCTCGATCTGCCACATCACGTTGAAGGTGCCGTAGCTGGTGCGCTCTTCGGGCTCGTAGAAGGTGTACACCGCTGACAGGCCGTCGTTGAGGATGTCGAGGATGGAGACCATCTTCAGCGCGCCCAGCGTGCCGTCGACCGACGGCTCGCGAAACTCGACCAGTCGCGAGTTGACGCGGCTTTGCAGCAGGAACTGGGTGTACTGGTCGACCGAGTCGTTGTCCATGCCGCCGCCACTGTGGCGCCCGGCCTGGTAGCGCAGGTAAAGCTGGTAGTGCTCGGGCACGAAACCCAGGCGGAGCACACGCGCTTGCAGGTTGCTGTGTTGCTTCAAGGCGCGGCGCTGGCTGCGGGTGGCCTCGAAGGTCTTGACCGGGATGCGCAGCGGCACACACGCGCGGCAGCCATCGCAGAACGGTCGGTAAGTGAACATGCCGCTGCGCCGAAAACCGTTGGCCACCAGGCCCGAGTAGGCGTCGGCGTGAATCAGGTGGCTGGGCGTGGCCACTTGCGAGCGCGCCATGCGGCCCGTGATGTAGCTGCACGGGTAAGGCGCGGTGGCATAGAACTGAATCGATGAGAGCGGCAGCTCTTTCGGGTGGGTCACTGGCCAGGTTCCTCGGTGGGCGGCTTGGGTCTTTCAGCCGGGTCGACTTCGAGTTGCGCCCACATCGCCAAATGATAGGTCCAATCAGGGATCGACGGCTCCCTGACCCGTGGGGTGAAGAGGGCTTCGAACTCGCTGCGCGGGATCTCGCGCGCACCCAGCGAAGCCAGGTGGTCGGTGCGCTGCTGGCAGTCGATGAGGCCGATGCCGTGGTGGCGACAAAAACAAACCAGCGCGGCCATGGCGATCTTGGATGCATCGGAGCGGTGCGAAAACATCGACTCGCCGAAAAACATGCGGCCGAGGTTGATGCCGTA
>JBBRFR010000509.1:0-2361 GCA_038241485.1 Burkholderiales bacterium | reverse complement strand
TACTCGGCGCCGGGCCGGTAGCGCAGCACCTGCAGGCCCTCGCCGTTTTCGACCGGCCAGCCGAGCAAGGTGCCGATGCGCGCTTCGATGCGCGCGCACAGGGCGTTTTCACCGCGGCCGAAGAACATGCCGTCGCTGGTGCGGGCGGTGTTGACTTCGCTCGCACCGGTGTTGGTGACCACGGTTTCCGAGCGCGCCAGGCGCGCACGCGCCAGCTCGACCATGTCGTCGCACTCCTGGTGCGACAGCAGGTTGCCGAAGACGATGACACGTGGGTTGCGCAGGCTCATCACGATCTTGACCTCGTGGCCGTTGACCATCAGCGTGGTGGGCGCACGGCTGAGGTCGGGCTCGGGCACCGGCACCGGTGCGGGCAGCCCATGGGCCTGCGCGTGATCCTTCAGAAAACCCGACAGGGTGTCTTCGAGCGCGGCCAGGGCCACGTCTTCAGCCCAGCCGCTGGCCATCATCGATTTCAATACGTCGTCGGGCGGGCGACCGGCCTTGGCCTGGTCGATGATCCACTGCCTCAACTCTGGGGTGACGTGTTGTTCCGTCATGACTGCCCCTTGTCTGCGGCGTACCGCAGACGCTCCCCCGAGGGGATGCGGGCCGGCTTGGGGGCGGCCCGGCGCTCGGCCCGCGGGTTTAAGACAGGTTTCCTCATGCGCCGGATTCTGCCGGATCAAGCCTCGACCCGGCGACGAAAGACCAGCCGATCAGCTTGAGATACCGAAGGCTCAAAACGGTAGCCCTCGGCCTTGAACTTCTGCAACCCCTCGGGCCCTTCAAGCCGCTGGGCAATGGCATGGCGCAGCATCATCCCGCGGGCGCGTTTGGCAAAGAAACTGATCACTTTGTAGCCGCCGCCCTTCCAGTCTTCGAACACGCAGTCGATCACGCGCGCCTTCAGGCCTCGGCCTTGCACCGCGCGAAAGTACTCTTGCGACGCGAGGTTGACGACGACCGGTGACGCGCCCTTGATCTGGCGCTTGATCTGACGGTTGAGCTGGCGCGCGAGCGTGTCGCCCCAGAACTCATACAGGTTCTTGCCGCGCGCGGTGGCCAAGGCCGTGCCCATCTCCAGCCGGTAGGGCTGCATGCGGTCGAGCGGGCGCAGCAAGCCGTACAGGCCGCTCAGAATCGAGACGTGCTCCTGCGCCCAGGCCAGGTCGTCCGGGCGCAGCGTGGTGGCCTCCAGGCCTTCGTACACGTCGCCGTTGAACGCAAGCACCGCCGCTTTGCTGTTGTGCGATGTGAAGCGCGTGGACCAGGCGGCGTAACGCGCCACGTTCAACTCGGCCAGTGGCTGCGAGAGGCTCATCAACTGCGCAATGTCGTCGGCCGTCTTCGGCCGCAGCGTCTCGATCAACTCGGCCGATAGCGCCAGAAAGCGCGGCCGGGTGGTGGGGACGTCGGCATCGGCACCTTCGTAGTTAAGGGTTTTTGCGGGGGAGATCAGGAAGTGCATGGGCCGATTTTCGGCCACTCGTGCAATAGCACGGCGAACTGTGCAATCCGTCTCTTGTGCGGGCAGTCACGTTTGACAAAATCACTTACCAATCATCCATCCTTCCTTCACCAGCCATGCGCAACAAACACTTCGCTTCCTGGCTCGGACAGATGCTCCTGGGCTTTGGCTTGTTCATCGGGGGCATCGAAGCCGCCCGCATCACCTGGGGCAGCTGGTGGGAGATGGCCGCCGCAGGCGTTGTGGGCTCGGTCTTAGGCCTGGCGCTGATGGCCTATGCCGACCACCGCGAGCGCCCGCTGCGCATGCTGCGCAAGGCGCGCCGCGCGCTGAGCTTTCCGACCCAATGGGCGGTGAAGTTCGACAAGAGCGTGCCGCACGGCGGCGTGATCCCGGTGGCGGTGATCCGCTCCGATGGTGTGCGCTTCGTGATCGACATCCAGGGGTTCAATGACGCCGGCTGGAACGACCTGATCGAAGGTGAGTCGATGCTGATCGGCCCGCGCGGCAAGAAGTTCAAGCACGACCCCGTGGCGCCGCTGATGCAGGCGGCCGACGCCTGGAGCGCCACGCCCATCCTCTGGTTGCCCGAGGCCAAACACCCGCGCAACCTGCGCCAGGAAGGCTGCAAGTTGATCGTGGTGTTGGGCGGCGCGCGTGAACTCAAGCACGTGTTGCGCGGCGCTGAGATTGTGCCGCGGCGCGACGCCACGCTGGAGATGACCATGCCTCCCAAACTGGCGCGCAAGCCACGTCCGGCCTCTTCGTCAGTGGGCTCGCCCGAGATGGTCTGAACGCGGGGCAGGCCGGCGCGAGACTTACTTCTTCGCGTCGTTGACCGCGTCTTTCACCTTGTCGCCGGCGTTTTCGATTTTGTCGCCGGTCTTTTC
>JBBRFR010000508.1:0-2361 GCA_038241485.1 Burkholderiales bacterium | reverse complement strand
ACGCCTGAGCTGTTGCTGCGCGCGCAGCCGGTGCGGGTGGCGTTTTTCGATGTGGACGGGGTGCTGACCGACGGCGGGCTGTATTTCACCGAATTGGGTGAAACCCTGAAGCGCTTCCACACGCTCGACGGGCACGGCATCAAGCTGCTACAGCGCGCTGGCATCACACCGGCGGTAATCAGTGGGCGCGATTCGCCGGCCTTGCGTGTTCGTCTGGCTGCGCTGGGCGTGACGCAGATCCGCCTGGGCACAGAAGACAAGCGGCCAGCGGCCGAGGCCATTCTGGCCGAGCTGGGGCTGGACTGGTCGGCCGCTGCTGCCATGGGCGACGACTGGCCCGATCTGCCGCTGCTGCGCCGCGCGGCGTTCGCGTGTGCGCCTGTGGGCGCCCATGCGGAGGTGCTGGCGCTGGCCCACCACATCACCACCCGGGCGCCTGGCGCTGGCGCTGTGCGGGAACTGTGTGATCTGCTGTTGGTGGCGTCAGGCCGCTACGCAGCAGAACTTGAGGCAGCGGCCCGGTGAACGCCACGCTGCCTGTCCCGCCCGCCACCGAGTCGGCCTCGCGTCCACCCACGCGCCGCTCGCGTCGCTGGGCCGATCAGTTCACCGTCTACCTGCCGGTGCTGCTGATGGGTCTGCTGGCTCTCGCCTCCTATTGGTTGCTGCGTGCCACGCCGCCGCCGCCCGAGCCGGCTGTGGCGCGGCCGGTGACCAGCGAGCCCGACTATTTCATGCGCCGTTTCTCGGTCAAGGTGTTCGATGCCAACGGTGTGCTCATCAACGAGGTGTTCGGCAGCGAGGCGCGCCACCGCCCCGACAGCGACACGCTGGAAGTGGACCAGGCCCGCATCCGTGTGTTGGGCGAAGACGGCGCGATCACCACCGCCGCCGCGCGCAAGGTGATCAGCAATGGCGCGCGCACCGAATTTCTGCTGGAAGGCGATGCGGTGGTGGTGAGAGAAGGCCGGACCCTGGCCGATGGCAGCCCCGCGCCGAAGCTGGAGTTTCGGGGTGAGCAACTGCGGGTGTTCACCGATCCGCAACGCCTGGTCTCCGAGCTGCCGGTGACCGTGCTGCGTGGCAACGACCGGCTGCAATCGGACACGCTCGACTATGTCGACGCCGATCAGGTGGCGCTGATGCGCGGCCGGGTCAAGGTGCGGCTTTCACCGCGTTAACCACCACGTTGGGCACCAGCTTGACCCTGCCAGCGCAGGGAGGCCTGCCCCCCCGATCGGAGTCCCACCATGAACACCTCATCAGCCCCACTGGCCTTCATCACAGGCGCCTCCAGCGGTATCGGCCAGGCCCTGGCTGCGCGCTACGTGCAAGCGGGCTATCGGCTCGCTCTGGTGGCGCGCCGCACCACCGAAATGCAGGCCTGGGCTGACGCGCAGGGCTTGGATGCGACGCGCTGCTGCGTGTACGGCGCCGATGTGGCCGAGATCGACAGCATCGTCGCGGCAGCCCAGGCCTGCATCGCGGCGCAAGGCGTGCCCGATGTTGTGGTTGCCAACGCAGGCGTGAGCATGGGCATGGACACCGCCGAGTTCGAGGACATCGGCGTGATGGCGCGCACCTTTGCCATCAACAACACGGGCCTGGCCGCCACTTTCCACCCGTTCGTGATCCCTATGCGCGAGCGCGGCAGCGGCACCCTGGTGGGCATCGCCAGCGTGGCCGCCATCCGCGGGCTGCCGGGGCATGCCGCCTACTGCGCCAGCAAAGCGGCAGTGGTGGCCTATTGCGAGAGCCTGCGCGGCGAGCTGCGCGGCTCGGGCGTCGCGGTAGTCACCCTGCTGCCCGGCTATGTGGACACGCCACTCACCCGGAAAAACCGGTACAGCATGCCTTTTTTGCTCAGTGCCGATGCGTTTGCATCGCGAGCGGTCGACACGATCACCGCGAAGACAAGCTACCGCGTCATCCCGTGGCAGATGGGCGTGGTGGCCAAACTGCTGCGCTTGCTGCCCAACGCCTGGTTCGACCGCCTGTTGGTCGGCCGCGCGCGCAAACCGCGCCAGCCGACCAAGCCACCCGCTTCACCCTGATCGCTTGCCGTCTGCCCCAAAGGGCCCATTCGCAGTCTCGCGACTGACTTACCTCTCGCCGCTCCCACCGCGTTAACCGATGTGGCAACTGTTGCGTGAATCGCTGAGTTGCCAACCGACCTGATCCTCGCTTTTCCTCGCTCGCAACATGCTCGACGCCGTCGTTTTATTCTTCCTGCTCGGCTTGTTTGCGCGCCTCGTCAAGAGCGATCTGCGCTTGCCAGAAGCGCTGTACGAAACCCTGTCCATCTACCTCTTGCTGGCGATTGGCCTGAAGGGCGGTATCGAGCTCAGCAAGCAGCCCATG
>JBBRFR010000507.1:0-2375 GCA_038241485.1 Burkholderiales bacterium | reverse complement strand
GGTCAACCGCCATGGGGGTGGCGCGGCCTTGTTGCAAGACCCGCCGCTGCTGCACACCCTGGTGTCCACCGTGCGCCGCGCCGTGCCAGCGGCGATGCCGGTGTCGGCCAAGATGCGCCTGGGCTTCAACGACGCGTCGCGTGCGCTTGACTGCGCGCTCGCGTTGCAAAGCGGTGGCGCCGAAGAGCTGGTGGTGCATGCGCGCACACGCGCCGATGGTTACCGGCCGCCGGCGTATTGGGACCGCATTCAAGAGATCCGCGAGACGCTGACCATCCCCGTTGTTGCCAACGGCGAAATCTGGAACGCCGACGACGCACAGCGCTGCCGCGAGGTGTCGGGCTGCAACATGCTGATGTTGGGGCGTGGCATGGTGAGCGACCCCGGCCTGGCGCTGGCGATTGCCTCGCCAGGGCGTGTGGTGACGTGGCCTGAGCTGCTGCCCTTGATGTTGGCGTTCTGGCAGCTGGTGGGCACACATGTGGTGCCGCGCCACTGTGCTGGTCGATTGAAACAATGGCTCAACTACCTGCGTCGCCGCCACCCCGAAGCCGAGGCGGCTTACGCGGCGCTGCGCACCGTCAACGACCCGGGTGAAATGGCGCTGCGCTTGCAGCAGATGGCTCAACCGGCCTGAGTGTCAGTGCTGCGTTGTCTGCAAGGCCTGGCGCAATGCGTCGATCGGCATGAAACCCCGGCCGATCAGGTGCAGGTGGTCGCCGTGTTCGGCAATCAGCGCCGGGAAGCCGCGAATGCCCCAGCTCTGCGACTGGGCGAAGTCGGCCAAGGTGGCGTCGCGCATCTCTTGTGACGCAAATGCCTTGGCGAAATCGGCGCGTGCGATGCCCAGCGCAACGGCCACGTCGGCCAGCACCTCGGCCTGCGTCACGTTCTTGCCCTCGGCATAAAACGCGTGCTGCACCGCCTTGAGGTAGCGCCACACCAGCTTGGGCCAATGCGTGCGCACGGTGACGGTGGCTCGGCTGGCGGGCTCGGTGTCATAGACAAACGTGGGGTCGTGCAGCGCGGCGTGTGGTGCCGGCGCAAAGGGCTGGCCGCTCGCTTCGGCCACGTGGTGCCAGTGGCCGGCGAGCTCGTCGGCGCGGCCTGCGGCCATCGGTTCGGTGGTGAAAGGGCGCAAGCCGCCCATCACCAAGGCGAGTTGCAAGGGCGCGGCGGAGCCGGGCTGGGCCAGCAGCTCGTCGAGCGGCTTGGCGAAGCCATAGCACCAGGAGCACATGGGGTCGGCGACGTAGATGAGGTTCATGGGCGAGATGCTAGCGGCTCGCCCAGCCTTGTGTTGCCGACGGGTATGCTGGTGTTCCCTCGTTGTGGCACCACATCGGCATGACATCAGGATCCACGGTGACCCACCGCGTCGGCATCTACCTCGCGGTCATCCAGTTCTTCTTTGCGCTGTCTTGGACGGTGTACGTGATCTTCCTGCCGCAGCTCGCCGCGCAGGTGGGCATCCCCCGAAGTGCGGTGATCTTCGTGCTGATGCTCGACCAGCTGATCTTCGTGCTGGCCGACTATGCGATGGGTGTCGCGAGTGACCGCGCCGTGCGTGTGGTCGGGCGGCTCGGCCATGTGGTGCTCGCGATCACGCTGCTGTCGTGCGCCGCCTTTCTGGCCTTGCCGCTGGTGGCGCCCTCGGGCTCGGCGCCCCTCTTCCTGGGCATCGTGGTGGTGTGGTCGGTGACCTCGTCGGCGCTGCGTGCCCCACCGCTCACGCTGGTGGGGCGCCATGCGGCCAAGCCGCAGCAGCCGTTGCTGGTGGGCCTGTCGATGCTGGGCCTGGGTGTGGCCAGCGCCATCGCGCCCTACCTGAGCGTGTTGCTGCGCGATCTTGACCCGCGTGGGCCGTTCCTGCTGTCCAGCGTGGCCCTGGCCTTGGCGACCTGGGGCATCGTGGCCGCAGAGCGGGCCTTGGCGGGCCAGCCGGCGCCCATCAGCCCGAAGGCAGTTGCGCCTCAGCCCCAGGGCGCTCCAGCGGCCATCGGGTTCTTGATGGCCGCGGTGCTCGCCGCCGTCGCCTTCCAGCTGCACACCTTCATCAACAGCACGCCGCTGTACCTTCGGTTTGCCCAGCCCACCGATCTGCAGTGGCTGGTGCCGGTGTTCTGGGTGGGTTTCAACCTCGCGCTGCTGCCGGCAAGCTGGGCGGCACGCCGTTTTGGAGGCTGGCAGGTGATGGCAGTGGCGGGCCTGGCAGCGGCCTTGGCGTCTTTGTGGGCGCACCAGGCCACCGGCCTGGCGCCGCTGATCGTCGCCCAGTTGATGGCGGGAGCGGCCTGGGCGGGCCTCTTGATGAGCGCGTTTTCGGTGGCGCTGGCCCTCGGTCACACCGGGCGCGAGGGCCGATTTGGTGGCGC
>JBBRFR010000506.1:0-2378 GCA_038241485.1 Burkholderiales bacterium | reverse complement strand
GGTTGCTCTTGCAGGTGGGCCAGCAAGCGGCTGCGTTGGGCGGCTGGCGCAGGGTCGAGCGTGGCGATGGCAGCCAACAGGTCCATCGTCGGCGTGCGGCGGTAGAGCGTTTGCAGGCGATCCAGTGCAGCGGCTTGTTCGCCACAGGCCAGGGCGCTGGTGGCGTAGTCGCGTGTCACCAGGTTGAAGGAGACTGGGTGGGCGGTCAGCAACTCGCCCCAGAGCTTCAAGGCCTGCGCATGGTCACCACGGCTGTGGGCGCGATGGCCCGCCATCACGATGGGGCGTGGTGAGTTGGGTGCGGCGTCACGGGCCTGACGCAAGGCGTCGTCGGCGTCGGCGCTTTGCTGGCGCGCGTCGGCCTCAAGCGCGATCTCGCACCAGTAGTGCGCGATGCGTGAGGCGAATGACGCGGTGCCAGTGTGCTCGAGCTTTTGCGCCACCTCAACCGCCGCGCGCCAGTCGCGCGAACGTTCGTGCAGGGTGAGCAGGGCCAAGCGCGCTTCGGTGTCGAAGGCTGTGCCTTCAAGGGCTTTGTAGGCTTCTTGAGCGCGGTCGAACAGGCCGGCCTTCATGAAGTCTTGTGCCAGCGCGTGCTGCGCACGGTCGCGCTCGGCGCGTGGCAGGTCGGCGCGGCTCACCAGGTGCTGGTGCACACGCACGGCACGCTCGTATTCGCCACGGCGGCGAAACAGGTTGCCGAGCGCGAAATGCAGATCCGAGGTGTCGGGGTCGTGTTGCACCGCCTCGATGAAGGCGTCGATGGCTTTGTCTTGCTGCTCGTTCAGCAGCAGGTTGAGGCCCTTGAAGTAGGCTTTGGGCGAGTCGTGTTGCTCACGTTTCCATTGACGCAGGTCGAGGCGCGAGCCCAACCAGCCGAGCGCAAAGGCGATGGGCAGGCCGAGCAGCAGCCACTGCAGGTCAAAGTTCATGCTGTAAGAGCTTGGCGTCGGAGGGAAGCGGGACGTCTGTGCCGCGCGTGTCGACGAGGGTGCTCTCGTCGGTATCGCCTTGCTGGCGGCGCGCCGCGCGGCGATGTTGCCACCAGCTCGGCACCATCGCGAGCACGCCGAAAACGCAGCCCAAGGTGAACGCGCCCAGCACGATGAACACCATGGGCGTGCGCCACTCCTGGCCAAAGAACCATTTCAGGCTGGCCTCGTGCTGATTGTTCAGCGCGAATGCAAGCAAGATAAAAAAGAGGGCAGCTCGAACGAGCCAAACAAAGATGCGCATCGAAGAAATTCTAGCCCCCGAGGGGCCCCGCCTGGTGGCCCGGCAAAGCCGGCTCCGCGGGCATTGCTTGATGGGTTCGTCGCTTCGCTCGCGCGAACGCGTGTCAGGTGCCTGTGGCCGGCGTTGCGGCTGCAGCAGCTGGGTCTTCGATCATGGCCCGCGCATCCACTGCTTCACGCAAGGCCTTGCCGGGTTTGAAGTGGGGAACAAGCTTCTCGGGGATCACCACCTGCTCGCCGGAGCGTGGGTTGCGGCCCATGCGCGGTGGCCTGCGGTTGATCGAGAAGCTGCCGAAGCCGCGGATCTCGATGCGGTGCCCGCGCGCAAGCGCGTCGGACATCGCATCGAGAATGGTCTTGACGGCGAACTCGGTGTCGCGATGCGTCAGCTGGCCGAATTGTTCGGCCAGCCGCGCGACGAGGTCGGAGCGCGTCATGACAGCCCCTCGGTCGACGGGTACGCCGACCGATCCCCCGAGGGGACGCGGGCCGCCTTGGGAGCGGCCCGGCGGTCGGCCCGCCGCGCGATGACTGCCATCAGACCTTCCACGGCGCTGAGGCTCAGTTGCCGTCACCCTTGTTGTCGAGCTTGGCGCGCAGCAGAGCACCCAGGCTGGTGGTGCCAGCTGTTTCGCGCTCGTTGCTTTGCGACAGGCGCGACATGGCTTCTTGCTGGTCGACGTTGTCTTTCGCCTTGATCGACAACTGGATCGAACGCGTTTTGCGGTCGACGTTGATGATGATCGAGGAGACTTCGTCGCCTTCTTTCAGCATGTTGCGTGCGTCTTCAACGCGGTCACGGCTGATTTCAGAGGCGCGCAGGTAGCCGGTCACGTCTTCGTTGAGCTGGATTTCAGCGCCACGAGCGTCAACCGTCTTGACCTTGCCCGAGACCGTCATGCCACGGTCGTTGACCGAGGTGTAGGCGGTGAACGGGTCGGAGTCGAGCTGCTTGATGCCCAGCGAGATGCGTTCGCGTTCCACGTCGACGGCCAGCACGATGGCTTCGACTTCTTGGCCCTTCTTGTAGTTGCGCACGGCCGCTTCGCCCGGCTCGTTCCATGACAGGTCAGACAGGTGCACCAGACCATCGATGCCAGCCGACAGGCCGATGAACACGCCGAAGTCGGTGATCGACTTCAC